>JAZRYV010000311.1:0-7639 GCA_045600925.1 Spirochaetota bacterium | reverse complement strand
ATAACAGACTCAGGAGAATATCTGTCCAGATGTGCCGTAATCTCCTGCGGCGGATCATCTTTTCCGGGAACAGGCTCTGACGGAAGCGGATACAGGATCCTGAAAGAACTGGGACAGCCTGTAACTGAAACTGTTCCAGGACTTTCCCCTCTCTTTATCAGGGACTGGCATCTGCAGCAGCTTTCCGGAACAGGCATCAGGAACAGTGAAATTTCTGTGTACAGAAACAATTCCAGGATATGTTCCGGCCGGGGAGATGTACTCTTCACTCACAGGGGAATTTCCGGTCCTGGAATTCTTGATCTGAGCAGATATGTGCTTGCAGGGGATCAGGTCCGGTTTTCTCTGGTTCCTTTAAAAGCTGATGATTTTAACCGGACCTTTACGGAAAAATCCAGGGCCTGCGGCAGAAAAAATCTCCGGACTTTCATAAAAGGTTTCGGACTGACAGAGAGTCTTGCTTCTGCTGTGCTTGATGAAGCCGGAATTTCTCCGGAGCTGTCTCCTTCTTCCGTATCAAAGGAACAGCGCCGGATCCTGACAGGTCTGTGCTGCGGAATGTCTTTTACTGTTTCTGAAAAGGCAGGTTTCAGTGCAGCAATGGTTACAGCAGGAGGAGCAGATCTGGACAGTGTTAATCCCAGGACAATGGAATCCAGAATCATTCCAGGCCTTTTTATAACCGGAGAAACTCTGGATGTGGACGGGAAAACAGGAGGATACAATATTCAGGCTGCTTTCTCCACAGGATTTTCTGCTGCTGCAGGAATAACAGCCTTTCTCAAAAGAAAATAAACCATCTATGAAACAGGTCCCGCTGTCAGGAAAAATAAAATATTTATGAGACATAATTTTATCATAAAATATCTAAATTTTCATTGACTAAATCACTGTTTTTTTATTTGTGGAGTTATACCTTTTCAGACAACTGAGAAGAGATCAAAAGTAAGGAAAAAATCATGGCTAAATGTGAGATATGCGGAAAATCAGTACAGTTTGGAGAAAATGTCAGTCATTCACATTTAAAGACAAAGAAAATGTGGCATCCAAATGTAAAAAAGATCAGAGTACTTGAGAACAGTCAGGTTGTCAGAAAAAATGTCTGCACAAAATGCATAAAATCAGGTGCAGTACAGAAAGCCGTATAATTATTTTCTGTACCTGTTTCAGAAAAGCCGTCATAAATGACGGCTTTTGTATTTTCAGGACTGTTTATCACTTTGCACCGGCCGAAAAAAGAAGTCCCGGACAAAATCCGGGACTGTTTCTTTAATGACTTCGTGAAATCCTTAGATTCCTAACAGATTCTTGGCAGCTGTTCCTCCAGCTGCAGAGGAAGCATTCTGGTTCCGCCTATCTCAGTTTCAATGCAGGCCTTTCCCGGATACTCATCAGTAATATCTCCGATTATGGCAGCATCTTCTCCATGTTCCTGCTGTCTGATGATGTCCAGGACAGCACCGGCATCATCACACTTAACAATGAACACCACCTTCCCTTCGTTGGCAACATACAGAGGATCCAGTCCAAGAATATCGCACAGACCGGAAACCTCATCCTTAACCGGCACCTGAGTTTCATACAGCTTTGCACCGAAGTTCTTTCCCTGAACTATTTCATTGAGAACAGATGCTACACCTCCTCTGGTTGCATCACGCATAAACTTTACGGAATCAGGGAACTTTTCCGTTACTGCCATTATCAGCCTGTTCAGGGAAGCACAGTCGGACAGCAGCCCCTTTGAAAAGGACAGGCCGTTTCTGCTGGCCATAACAGAGGCACCGTGGTCCCCGGCTGTACCGTTGATAAGAATTTTATCTCCGACACATATTTCCCGCCTCTGAACAGGTCCCTGAAAAACACCGATTCCGGCTGTATTGATGTAGATTTTGTCACCTTTGCCGTGTGGAACAACCTTTGTGTCTCCGGTTACAATCTGAACACCTGCCCTGTCAGCAGCCTCCCTCATAGAATGAAGAACAGTTTTCAGCTCCTCAATATCCAGTCCTTCCTCCAGAATCAGCCCGCAGGAAATATATTTCGGCACTGCTCCCATAACAGAAAGATCGTTAACTGTTCCGTTAACAGCAAGATGCCCTATATTTCCTCCCGGGAAAACTATCGGGGTGATAACAAATGAATCCGTTGTAAAGGCAATTCTCTGTCCTCCGGAAAGGACAGCAGAATCGTCAAGCTGAATGGAATTTTCACCAAGGATCTGCCGAATAACAGAATTTATCATATCATTCATAAGTTTGCCGCCGCTTCCGTGGCCGGCCATAATATGTGCCATTTATTTTCTCCAGTATTTATAGTATGCTGAACATGGACCTTCAGAAGATACCATGCAGGGCCCTACAGGCCTTTCCGGTCTGCAGCCTCTGTCAAAAAGAGGACATTCAGGAGGAGTTATAAGACCTCTGAGCAGCTCTCCGCATCTGCATCCGGGATGCTGCTTTACAGGAGGAGGAGTCACCGGAAATTTTCTGCCTGCATCAAATTCTGAGAATCTGTCCCTTATGCACAGGCCGCTTTCAGGTATCACGCCAAGGCCTCTCCAGTTCGCATCTCCAGGCTCAAAGACAGTGTACATTATCTCCAGGGCCTTTTCGTTTCCTTTATCCCGCACAACAAGGGGATAGCGGTTCAGAATTTCGTTCTTTCCTTCAAGAATCAGATCAAGAAGAGTCAGTGTACCTGAAATAAGCTCTCCAGCTGTAAAACCTGTTACAACTCCAGGCCTGCTGTATTCCTCTGAAACAAAATTCCACGGAGCAACACCAATGACTGCACTTACATGGCCAGGAATGATAAATCCGTCAATGCGGACCTCATCTGCATCCAGAAGAGCCCTGACTGCAGGAGGAGTAAGCTTGTTTCCGCTGAGAATGGAAAAATTGTGAAGTCCGCGATTTTCAGCCTCAAGGATGGCAGCAGCTTCCGTAGGAGCTGTGGTTTCAAAGCCGACGCTGATGAACATTACCTGTCTTCCAGGATCGGATGCTGCCAGTTCAACTGCATCCATTGGGGAATAGACCACCCTGATATCCATGCCTTCGCTCTTCTCCATGCTGAGGGAGCTGTATGATGAGGGCACCTTGATCATATCACCGAAAGTTGTTATAACAGGATTATATTTTTTCCCTATTTCAATGGCCCTGTCCAGATAATCATTGGCTGTAACACATACAGGACAGCCGGGACCGTCTATAAGCTTAAGACCTTCAGGGAAAATATCCTTTACCCCGGTTCTGAAATATTCTGCAGTATGGGTTCCGCAGACTTCCATTATGCGGATTTCCCTGTCCAGCTTTGTATTTTTAAGTCTCGAAGCAAGTTTTTTCAGAAGTTCACTGTTCATATCTACCTCATAACAGCATAAATAAAACAGTGCTTTTTTTTATCAACTCAAATCCTTAACACTGTGTATTTTTCGTTTTTTAATGATGACTGCAGTTTTTCCAAAGCTCCTATGACGGTGTGTGACATAATAATACACTCTATTACAGCAACAAATGCCGCAGTATCACATAGATATCAACAGGTTATCAACAAAAAATACAAGATATTGACATATAAAAGAAAAAATATACAATATATTGTGGTTTTTATTTGACTTTCCTGTCAGAAATATTATATGGACATATAATGAAAACGAGGAAGAATTATGAAGTGTCCCTACTGCGGATCTGCATCACACCGTGTAACGGATAAAAGAGAAACTGCCTCAGGAGATTCCATACGCCGCAGACGGGAATGTACTGAATGCGGAAAACGTTTCACCACCTTTGAAAGAATAGAAACACCGGCGGTTATGGTTATAAAGAAGGACGGCACCAGAGAGCCCTTTGACCGTACCAAAATCCTCCGGGGAATAATGAAGGCTGTGGAAAAAAGACCTGTAGGCATAGATCAGATTGAAGCCATGGCTGATTCAGTGGAAGCAGCAGTGCGCAGAACCTTTGACAGGGAAGTAAACAGCTCGGAAATAGGCAGCCTGATCATAGAGGAGCTGAAAAATACAGACAAGGTTGCTTACATTAGATTTGCCTCAGTGTACAAGGACTTCAAGGATGTGGAAAGCTTTGAAGCAGAAATACATGAGCTTCTTAACAGGAAACAGCCATAATATGTTTATTAAAGGTATATTATGAATACAGTTACATCTTTAAAAGACAGAATTCAGGAAAAAAAAGATTTATCAGCCCTTATACATGAACACGGCTTTGCCGGTTTCAGGAAAAGGGACGGAAAAACAGTTGCCTTTGACCCTTCAAAAATTGCAGGAGCAGTCAGGAAAGCATCAGAACAGGTACGCAGGGAGCAGGGAACTGCCCCTGCGGCAGATCCGGAGCTGATTACTGCAAAGGTAATATCATATCTCCGGGATCCATTTTCCCCATACTTCACAGCAGAGGAAGACGGCAGAATTATTCCGGACATAGAAGATGTTCAGGACCTTATTGAAATTGTTCTGGCAGAATCAGGCTGCCATGAAGTCATGACTGCATACAAGCTTTACCGGAAAAAACGTGAAAACATAAGACGCCAGCTGAAAATAAGATCCAAGGATTCCACTGAAACAAGGGATTCCACAGATGCGCTCCTCCTTGTGGAGTCCAATACAGGCAATGTCACCTATCCCTGGGACAGAAACCGCATTATAGATGCTCTCAGAAGAGAAACATCCCTTCCCTACGAAGAAGCCAGAAGCATTGCCAAGGCTGTTGAGAACAGGGCCTTTGCCTGGGACGGATCCACCATCAGCTCATCCCTTGTACGGGAAATGGTAAACAATGAACTGGAGGAAAGAGGAAGAACAGAAATTCTCAGGGATCTGGCTCAGTTCTCCATATCAAAACCTGTTCTGGAAGGTCTTATGTTTGCAAAATCTTCAGAGAACAGCAACATAAAAAACAATAATCCGGAAGCAGTAACTCAGACAATAGGAGAAATAATACTTAAACAGTATGCTCTGAGAAATATCTACGGAGAAAAACTGGAAAGAGCCCATGCCACAGGACGGATTCATATTCATGATCTCGGTTTTCCGGACAGAGTCTACTGTTCCTCACATTCCATTGAGTATATAAAAAAGTACGGTCTTACAGGACTGGTTAATCTCAGCAGTGAATCCAGTCCTGCAAAATCTGCCCAGGTTCTTACAGGACATCTGAATACATTCCTGGCCTCCATGCAGGCCTACTATGCAGGAGCACTGGGAGTGGCCTACATAAACATCCTGTATGCCCCAATGCTGGAAGGGCTCTCTGACAAAGAACTTCATCAGAGAGCCCAGGAACTGATCTTCAACGGATCTCAGAATGCATTTGCCAGAGGAGGACAGACCATTTTTCTGGATTTCAACATCCATTCAGGCGTACCTGGATATCTGAAAAAAGTTCCGGTTATAGGTCCGGGAGGAAAGTACATGCTTAAAAAGGCCGATGGTTCTTCTGTGGTCCTGGAAGATGTTTATACTGACGAAAGATCTTCCGGAGGATACCGGCTCATGGAACTTCATCTTGGAGACAGGGTTGTCCTAAGGGAAATTCTTGACGGAGAAGGACAGATCATCTACGATCCGGAAACAGAAAAATCCCTTGCTGAGGCAGGCGAAAAAATTCTTGTCTACGGAGACTATGAAGATCTGGCCAGAAAATTTGCAATGAAAATGCTGGATGTATGGGAAGCCGGTGACAAAAACGGAAGGGTCTTTGAATTTCCTAAATGTGATTTCCATGTCAGCGAGGAATCCTTTTCTGATCCTGAACAGCTGCGGGTAATGGAACGGGCCTGCCAGGTTGCAGCCAGAAACGGATCAGTATACTTTATTTTTGACCGAGATCAGGTAACACTGTCCGCATGCTGCAGACTCCGTACCACCATAACGGACAATTACATGCTGCTTCATCCGGAAAGCCTGAGATTCTGCGGTTTTCAGAATGTTACAGTGAACATTCCCCACTGTGCATATATGGCAGCTGCAGAAGGAAACCGTACATACGAAGGCATGATGTCAAAAATCTTTGAAACCATGGATATGGCAGTGGATGCTCATCTCCGTAAAAAGGACTTTGTTCAGAACAGAATGATGCAGCCAGGAGGTCCTCTTCGTCAGATCGGGAAGGAATGTGCAGACGGAAAGGTTTATGTTAATCTGGAAGCCGCCACATATATCATCGGGCTTATCGGAGTCAACGATGCAGTGAAGTTCCTCACAGGAAAGGAAATGCATCAGTCCTCCGAAGCAGTGGATATGGCTCTTTCTATTGTTTCGGCTATGAATGTACGCCTGCGATCATATACGGAAAAATACGGACTTAAATTCACTCTGGAGGAATCTCCGGCAGAAAGTGCAGCAAGAAGACTGGCAAAAACGGACATGGTATACTATCCGGACTATGCAAAGGATATAGTTAAGGGAAGTCATGCAGATGATTCCATCTACTACACAAACTCAGTACATCTGTCTGCAGACTGCGGACTGAGCCTTGTGGAAAGAATACGGATTCAGGGGCTGTTTCACGGTCTGATTGAATCAGGTGCCATCACCCATGCTTTTGTAGGGGAAGAAAGGCCCTCATCAGCCAGCATATACACTCTTGTTAAAAATACTTTTTATAAAACACAGTCAGCCCAGATCACCATCAGTCCTGAATTTTCCTACTGCAACAGCTGCCACAATGAAATGAAGGGAGTACAGGACACCTGTGATGTGTGCGGAAGTCATGATGTAGACAGCATATCCAGAATTGTAGGATACTACAGTGTCATCAACGACTGGAATCGTTCTAAAAAAGGCGAACTGAAAGCAAGGGAAGAAGGAAACTACGGAGTACAGACAGTCCGGTCAGGAGAAATTTCCGATACGGATCTCATGCCTGCATATGTACGGAGTACGGAATCTCATGATTCTGCAGAAACCTCATCTGACGTCCGTTCCTGCAGAAACGGTGTGTGTACACTTTAGAGGCAGATGATGACACTGGAAAATAAAAAACCATATCTTATAGTTATCTACGGCAAGGACGGATGCGACAGATGCCGCCGGCTTAAAAACACTGTTCAGGAAATTCTTAAGGCTCCGGGAACTGATGATTTCGCCATGGATTACCAGAATCTGTCCACACCGGAAGGAATGAAAGCCTATGCTCTTGCAGAAACAGTAAACGGCCAGAGAATTCCGGCTCTGCAGATAATGGGCTTTAATCCTTCCAGAGGATCCTATGTTAAGTTAGCAGATCCTTCTGCAGAACATATGGATCAGGCCGCAGGAAAGCTTATGGTTCCGGTGTGGCTCCAGCTGGAAACCAGTTATGGACAGGAAGAACAGGAAATCAGTTCTGCTGCCATAACAGATCTCATGAAAACAGCCAGAACCTGCTCTCTGTAATGGAAAATCCTTTCAGCGCAGTATATTCCTTTCAGCAGAAGGAATCCACCATAGATTTTGAAGGTCATATTTCCATTGTGGCCTTCACTAAGGGATGTGATCTCTGCTGCTGCTACTGTCACAACCAGGAACTGATTTCCTTCGGAGGACAGGATCTGTCCTGGGAGACTCTGGAAGCTGCAGTTTTCAGGGCAAAACGCAACTGGGCAGACGGATTCTGTATTACAGGGGGAGAACCATGTG
>JAZRYV010000310.1:0-6301 GCA_045600925.1 Spirochaetota bacterium | reverse complement strand
CAGGACTGGATCCTGTTATGTCCAGTCACATCAGCATGCTGATAAAAAAACTGCAGAAGGAATTCGGAGTCACTTCCATAGTCGTCACACATGACATGAAAAGTGCTGAATATATGGCAGACAGAATCGCTGTTTTATATAAAGGAGAAATTATACAGTGCGGTTCTCCTGAAGAAATACTTAATTCAGACAATCCTGCAGTCCGTCAGTTTGTAAATGGAAGTCTGGACGGACCTATAAAAACTGAAGAGGTTTTATGAAAGGAAGATTAAAAGCAGAATTTTTAACAGGTCTGATTTTTACTGCAGCAGTATGTATTCTGGGATACTTTACTGTTATGGTGAGCAATGAAGCTTTCAGAGGAAAAAATACATACATAATGTCTGCACTGTTCAATGATGCAGCAGGTCTGCAGAAATCAAACAAGGTTATGGTGAACGGAGTCCATGCCGGATCTGTGGTTTCCGTTGATCTGTGTGATTATGGGGTAATTGTGAAAATGGAGATGTTTAAAAGATTTCCACTTTATTCCAATTATAAGATGATTATAGGCAATGACAGCGTTCTTGGAGGCAGGCAGATAAAGATCAATCCCGGAACCGGAATGGATTCCACAGGAAAAAGCTATGAAACCGTTTCTGCGGATACAGTTCTTTCCGGAGAAAAACAGGACATCTTCGATACAATCAGTTCAGTTGTGGAAGAAAACCGTGAAAATATTAAAATCACAATAGCGAACCTTCGGGAATTTTCTGAAAAGCTTAATTCCAGAAAAGGCACGGTTTCCAGACTCCTTACAGATGAAAAAATTGCCGACAAGACAGAAGATCTTCTGGATCAGATGAGAGATACAATAGAGGATGTGCGTGAACAGGCCCCTGTAACAAGCTTTATACGTGCTGCTCTGCTGGCCTTCTGACCGGGGGCCAGCAGAGAGGGGAGTCCCCCGGGAAAACTCATAACTGAGGCATCTGCAGTGTAATGCTGTGAACGTTCCTGCATTCAGTTACAAGTTTCATTCCGTCAACAGTAAGAATTTTCCGGTCCGGGAAAATTTCCCTGAAAACTCCAAGTGCAGCATCATCTGCAGCGGAGGCGTCCCCTCCGAAAACCGGAACAATCAGTCCTCCGTTTACAGGACAGAAACTGATATAGCTCAGAGGAAGCCTTTTTTCTCCGTATTTACGTTTCGGAGGCTGAACAACAGAAATTACTTCCGGTTTTCCTCCGTCAGCAGTTTTCTCTCTGCGGAGTGTATTGTTGTTTGACAGGGAAAAGTTATACTGAATGTCATTCATGTCTGTGCAGACCTGAAGAAGTATCTGCCCCGGACCTGCAAAACATGCCACATTTTCCACATGTCCGTCGGCCTCATCGCCAAGAATACCTGTTTCCAGCCATATGACAGCTGAAACTCCAAGTTTTTCTTTCAGCTCGTTTTCAGTTTCACTTTTTATGCTGAATTTATTTCTGTTTGGATTAAGTACACATTTTTCTGTAGTAATAAGATTTCCTGCTCCGTCAGAATTAAATGCTCCGCCTTCCATAATGAAGTCGGAATAAACAGCCGGAATATTCAGCATGTCCAGCAGGTCAGGAGCAGCATCTTCATCTCTGAGGAAGTTTTGGAACCTTTCTCCACGGCCGTTGTATCGCCAGCAGACTCCTGCCAGACCTTTTTCCGGATGTTTTACAAAAGAAGGACCTGTATCCCTCACAGAACCGTCAGCATGAGCAAGAACAGCAAAGTCAGCCTGGGCAGTGCACAGCTTCTTTGCTGTATCTTCATCCTCCTGATTGACAAGAACAGTTACAGGCTCAAATTCTGAAACAGCATTAATCACATCAGCATATCCCTGAAGAACTTTTTCATGGTCTTCCGGATGCCTTAGAGTCTCTCTGTCTGGCCATGCTGTAAAAGTTTTTTCGTGTCTGTCCAGTTCAGACGGCATTACAAATCCTGTTCCCATAATTTCCTCCAGTTTAGTTAAACTTTCAGCTCAGTAATTTCTGTCATTCATTTTTTACAAATTTTCAGATGAAAAGGCTTGTCTTCCTGGTCTGAGAGTTTAAAAATGAAGAATGAATATTTTTGATGAAGAAAAGGATCCTGCAGTAAAAGATCTGAAAAAGAAACTGGCGGGGGAACTCATAAATCTTGCTCTTAATTCACTTACCGTAACATGCGACCGGACAGTAACACATGCTCTTGTGCAGGGACTGGCCTGTCTTTATAAAGGTGTGCAGGCAGGTCCGTCTCTGATCTCCGAAATTACAACAGATGCGGTCTTTGCCAGACAGTCAGGAGGTTTTTCATGTGTCATTCGTTCCGGTGATACGGCTCCCTATGATGCCGATGAGATGTGCACAGGGCATGAAGGTTCTCTTAAGCAGTTTATCCTTTCAGCACTGACAGCAGCAGGAAAAAATGCGTATCTGGCAGAACAGAAAGGGTTCCGGGATGAAAATCTTGATTCTTTTTTTTACAGCGGCATCACATCTCTGGCCGGAACTCTGCCCTGGACATACATGACCGGAATTCTTCTTCAGACAGGAACCGCATTCCTGCGTTCCATGGAACTTGCAGCAGAGGCAGACAGTTCAGCCGCAGACTCAGGGATCGAAGCCCCTGAGTCCTGTGCCTCCGGCACTGCCGCCGGACTTAAGAACGGATCCATAAAAGAAATCATTTTGTCCGGCGGCTGCGGCTGCCTGTTTCCTGTCCGGGGCCGGCAGACTTTTTATATTCTGCAGCAGACAGATCTTCCTGCCGGCCCCTGGAAAGAACAGGTGTACAGGGCAGGCTCTCTGCTGGAAGCTCTGGATTTTCTGGACAAAACAGGCACTGCACTGAAAATCAGTCCTGTCCGGCTTCCTGTGGAAATTCATATATCAGAAGCAAGTCCTGACTTTTCTGCCTTTATGTTTTCATGTGCAGCTCTTGGATACAGAAAAATATATGTCCACGGCCGGCCTGCCTGGCTTACGGAAACCATTGAGGCATGGTTCAGGACATCATCAGGCATAGAATTTCTTTTTTCATGAAAAAAACAGATAAACATTTTATCCTTGACCCGGATAAAAACCTGTTTTTAAATGAAATCATAATGAAAAAATATTTTCAGAGGAAAAAATGAAAAAAATCTTTATACTTGTGCTTTTTACTCTGCTTCCGGTTTTTTCAGGCTGCGGATATAATGAAATGCAGGCCCTGGAGGAAGCTGTATTCAGAGCTTCCGGTGATCTTGATTCAGCTCTGCAGAGGAGAAATGATCTTATTCCCAATCTGGTTGCCACTGTAAAGGGATATGCCTCCCATGAAAAGGAAACCCTTGAGGCTGTAATTTCAGCCAGATCAGATGCTTCTTCTGTGAAGCTGGATTCTGAAACTTTAAATGATCCTCAGGCCATGGCAAAATTTCAGAAGGCTCAGTCTTCCCTCAGTTCCGCACTTTCCAGACTTATGGTTGTGGTTGAGAAATATCCTGAACTTAAAGCCAGCGAACAGTTTGCCGGTCTTTCGGATCAGCTGGAAGGCTGTGAGAACCGTATAAACGTTGCCAGAACAAGGTATAATGAAGCTGTGGAAAAATTTAATTATTCCATCCGTAAATTTCCCAACAGCATGGTAAACAGTATTTTCCTTAATCTGGAGCGTAAGGAGTTCTTTAAGGCTGATGAAGCTGCGAAGCAGGTTCCAAAGGTTGAATTCTGATCCGATATGAAATTTTTCCGCCTCATTATTATTACTGCTTTTATTTCTGCTCTTTTTATCTGTTCCGGTGCCGCAGCTGTTAATGTACCGGAACTTAAAGGGCATGTAAATGACTATGCAGATCTTCTTTCTCAGGCTGATGAAGCTTTTCTTGAGGAAAAACTTTCAGATCTTGAGAAATCAGATTCCACCCAGATCTGCATCCTTACTGTTCCTTCAGTTGATGGGGCAGACATTGAATCTTATTCCATGAAGGTTGCTGAAACCTGGAAGATAGGCCAGAAGGGCAAGGACAACGGAATCCTTTTTACAGTAGCTTTTCAGGAACGCAAGGTGCGCATTGAAACTGGATACGGTCTGGAAGGCAGACTTACAGATATTGCCGCAGGAAAAATTATCCGCAGCATTATCCTTCCTGAATTCAGAAGAGGTGATTATTCTGCAGGCATAACTGCAGGGACAGAGGCTCTTATCAGTGCTGTAAAAGGTGAGTTTTCTGCTGTTTCGGACACTTCCGGAGAAAAGGATTCTGATGACAGTCAGAAGATGGCCGTCTTTATTTTTTATACTGCAGGTTTGATTTTCATAAGCTATTTTTTTGCTGCTGCCTTTCAGAAAAAGCGTTTCCTCCGTTCTGTCCTGGCATTCCCTTTTGCCGGCGGATTCACAATGGTTCTTTTTTCTTTGACTGCTTCTGCTTTTCTGGCCGGCGGTCTTGCCGGAGCTGTTCTGGCATTTCTGTTTAAAGTTTCTTCCGGAGGTTCAGGCGGAACCGGATGGAAGGGAGGCTTTCCAGGAGGTCCGGGAGGTTTTAGTGGATTCGGAGGAGGCTTTGGCGGAGGAGACTTCGGAGGAGGTTTCGGAGGCGGAGGCGGAGGTTTTGGCGGAGGCGGAGCTACCGGGAGCTGGTAGTTTTACAGGAGTTTTTTATGAAAAGTTCATTAAATGGTTTTCTGGCAGATGGTGACCGGGAAAAAATTATAAACGCTGTTGAGGAAGCAGAAAAAAATACTTCCGGCGAAATTGTTCCCATGATAATTCCATGGAGCAGCCGTTATCCAATGGCGCCAGCCAGAGGAAGTTTTCTTGTTTCTTTTTTTATATCTCTTGCAGCAGCAGTGCTTTCTGGCAGTTACAGCCTCATCCTTTTTCTGCCTCTTTTTCTGGGACTGATGGCTGTTTTTTATTTTATAATTGACAACAGTTATTTTCTTAAACGTTTTTTTTCGTTTGCTTCGGAGATGGATGAGGAAGTCTCTCAGGGAGCCATGAGTGCCTTTTACGAGAGCGGACTTTACCGAACAAGAGACGAGTCCGGTGTTCTTATCTATATTTCTATTCTTGAAAGAAAGGTGTATATTCTGGCAGACAGGGGAATTAATGACAGGCTTGATGACACTCAGCTCTCCTTTATCACCGGTATTATAGTCCGCGGCATAAAGGAAAAAAGACAGTGTCAGGCAGTTATTGATGCCATAAATGAACTTGGACAGATCCTTGCCCTTCATTTTCCTCCCAGGGAAGATGATACTGATGAACTGACAAACCTTATTGTCAAAGATCACTGCTGTGATCATGAACATTAAAAGGAGAATTAAATGAGAGCTGCAGTCTTTATAGATGGTGCATATATTTTAACACAGTTTAAGACTCACGGTATTTATCCTGATTATTCCAGAATGGCTGATTATTTTCTTAAACCTCTGAGAAAACAGGTGCCTCTTGATCTTCTTCGCTGTTATTTCTACTACTGTGCTCCATGGATGTCAGCGGAACCGACTGATGATGAAAAACGCCGTATGGAAGAACACGAGGAGTTCATGAAAAAAATCAGCTCTCTTGAAAGATGGGCTGTGCGTCTTGGAAAACTTCAGAAAAGGAGAGACGGAAACAGGGACTATTATGAACAGAAAAGGGTAGATGTTCTTCTTTCTGTTGATATGGTCCGTCATTCTGCTGCAGGTCATATTCAGCATGCAATTATCATTGCAGGTGACAGTGATTTTATTCCTGCTGTGGCTGCAGCCAAGGAATCAGGTGCTACAGTCTCACTCTGGTGCAGTGAAGACAATACGGTTCACAAGGATCTTATAGAACTGGCTGATGTGGTCAACCGTTTTGACTGGAAAAATTTTCCGGTTCTTAAGGGGAAGGAACTGAAGAAAGCAGTTGCTGCAGAAGAAGAAAAACAGAAGCTGCTGAATGAACAGAGGGAAAACCGGCGCCGTAATCACAGCAGATCCGGAAACAGAAATCGTTCTGTGGATAAATCCTCAGAATCCCGTTCCAAAAACATGCTGCTTTCCTTTCTTACCGGAAACAGGGAAGATCAGTAATCTTTTCTGTTTATAAATCATCCCTTCGCTGACAGAAATATTCCTCTTGCATAAATCTTAAAATTCATCCTGCACCGACTGTACTGACGGTGCAGAATGAATTTTTTATTTTTAACATTCAGTACTTTTGAAAAGTAAACTCAAAACAAAAAAAGACCACCGTTTCCGGTGGTCTTTTTATAGTCAGATGATAAGTAAAACTTATCTCTGTTTGAGTTTTCCTGCGAGACGAGCAGCTTCGTACTCTTTT
>JAZRYV010000309.1:0-1161 GCA_045600925.1 Spirochaetota bacterium | reverse complement strand
ATTTGCCTGTTCCAAAAGATACTTCCAGGCAATGTTATCATTCATGGAAACCGTATTCGGCATGATTGTGAGACAGCTGAAGTTCATTGTTTCCGCTAACGGGAATGTGATTCCTTCTTCTACCGGCGCTTCTGTCGCTGCTGCTTCTGTAGTTGCTGCTTCTGTAGCTGCTGCTTTAGTTTCCGCAGCCTTTGTTTCTGATGCTTTTGTTTCTGCTACAGGAACCTCTTCTTTAGGTGCCTCACTGCTGGAGCATGCAGCTAAAGAAAGAATCATAGCTGATGCAAGAAGCATCGACAGCCATTTCTTTAATTTCATTGTTCTCCTCCTTTTGAATCATGTTCTTTATTTTCCCATTACTACAGTTTTCATCCTGTACTAATCAGGGGCTTCATTTTGTACAGCGGCCTCCAGTGTTTTCATAGCCGCTTCAGCGCGGATATTTCTTGGTGACATCCCATATTTCTTTTTGAAAGCAAGAGTAAAATTCGGAATGGTATTGAACCCGGATTCAAAACAGATTTCTGAAACCGGAAGTTCTGTCGTGAGCAGAAGCCTTTTTGCAAAACCAAGCCTCATTTCCTGAAGATATTTCTGAAATGTCAGACCGGTTTCTTTCGTAAATACAGCACTGAAATGATTGGGGGTATATCCTACATATTCTGCAACATCTGCAACTCTGATCACTTCCTGAAAATGATTATTCACATACAGGAGAGCCTTTCGGATATTCGTTACATAAATCGAATTATATTTCTGTTTGCGGTCTGCTCTCAGCAACAAGAGCATGATCTGACAGATCAGTCCTTCAGAAAACTTCTCCCATCCGTATTCTTTCTTTTTCTGTTCCTGTTTCAGAAGATTCAGGAGATCTTTGATGATTCCAAAACTTTCCTCTGACAGATTCCCTATTAATGGAAAATCAGAAACCGAAATGAAATCCATCATGGTATCTTCAAAAAGTTTTTCACTGAATTTCAGTGACTGATACCGTATCTTTCCACCCGACTCCAGGCTGTTGCGGTGGAAGTCGAAGGGCGACAGCACGACTACCGAACCGGTATTAAGCAGATATTCTTCATTATTTATGATTTGGCTTCCTTCCCCTTCAAGTACAATATTCAGTAAAAAATGTGTGTGCCAATGAATATGGCAGTCACA
>JAZRYV010000308.1:0-6030 GCA_045600925.1 Spirochaetota bacterium | reverse complement strand
TCTGCAGAAAGCAGTCTTGCCCTTTTAATGAGGGATCAGGAAAGAATCCGTGGAAACATGAAGTCTGCAGACCGGAATTCGGACATATACAAAAAATATGAAACAACCCTTGCTGAACAGGAATCAAAGGTGAGGGAACTTACTGAAAAAGCAGAGGAACTCAGAAAACAGGAAACTGCTGCTCTCAGGGAATTCAGAAGCTACATAAACTCACTGGATGTCAAGTAGGCTCCTGTAAAGCAGATCATAGCTGTCAGTCTCACGTTTAAATGAATATTTTTCTTCTGCAAGAGCTTTTCCGGCAAGACCCGCAGAACGGGCCCTGTCCGGATTCTCTGCCAGAAAAATCATAAGCTCTGCAAGCTCTTCTTCTTTCTTATAATAAAATCCGTTTACACCATGTTCCGCAATTCCCCTGTTTCCAGGCACATCACTGAAAATTCCAGGCAGACCGCAGCTCATGGCTTCCAGAGAAGCCTGAGGCTGTCCCTCTGACAGGGAAGTATTCAGTACAGCATGACATCTTCCGAAAAGGGCTTTCATGGAACTGTGGGGAATTTCACCAATGCCGGTGATGCAGAAATGCTGTTCAATGAAAGCAGAAACTTTTTCTCCGTACAGAGGATCCAGCACAGGACCTGCGGATATGAGATGAATCTTTTCACAAACAGATGCAGCCCTGACTGCAGCTCTCATGGCTTCGAGATTGTTTTTTTCAGGACGGATTCCACAGGGAAGGATAAACAGAAATTTCCCTTCAGGAAGAACAGGTTCCGGTGAAAGGATTCCGTCTTCAAGAAAAATTCCCTGAGGAACAACGCTGATTTTTGACATGGATTCCGGAACAAGACTGACTGCCCTTTCCAGAAAATCTCTGTGAAAAACTGAAACCTTTCCTGCATGGCGAATCATGTCTGCAGTTTTCCGGCAGACTGAAGGTTCAGTGGAATTAATATCTGTTCCTGTAAGTGTGAGAAGCAGCGGGATGCGGCTCCATTCCGGTCTCAGGAAATGAGCGGATGATTTCTCTCCGTTCAGAGCATGAACCAGAGAAAAATCATGAGGGGACAGTGCAGACAGATCAGGATCGGAAGCAGTCTTTACTGTCCAGCCTCTCTGTTCCATGCCTGCCTTGAGTCGGAGAGCAGTGACTGTATTGCCACGCTGTGCATTCAGGCTGGGAGAGTAAAGCAGGACAGATTTTTTCATTCTTCAGTATCTGGCATCAGCAAAGCCGAGCCATCCGCCTGCCTCTATAAGATCTCTGTCAAAACCTGAGATATTAAATGATATCTCTTCCTTTTCTGTTCCGGAAGAAACTGTAAATTTCATGGATTGAAGATCTGCAGTTAACAGTGTCTTCTTTCCTGCAAATTTTCTGAAAAGACGGTCAATATCAGACTGGGACAGTTCCACAGCCATCATTCCGCAGTTGTACATATTCTGACGGAAAATCCGTGCAAAATTTTCTGCTATTACCAGGTTTATGCCGTTTACCTCAAGAGCCCATGGAGCATGTTCACGGGATGAACCGCATCCAAAATTGGATCTTGTAATAATTACGCTCTTCCCCTGAATGTCAGAAGAAGGATCAAAGCCTTCAAGCTTCAGATCCTCCAGCAGATACGGCTTAAGAGCTTCCTTTGTTATTTCAGTGAGATATTTGGCAGGAATAATCTCATCAGTATTTATATCCGATCTGTCCAGAAACAGAACTTCACCGGTAAAATTTTTCATTTTTATCTCCCGATACCGTGTATCTTTGATGTCATGCATGATTTAATCATGCCGTAAAAAGTTTTTTATCTCCTGATAATCTGCAGCTTTTTACCCTTTATACAGAGGGGAGTTCACAATATGTCCTGCCAGAGCCGTAGCTGCAGCTGTTGCAGGACTCATGAGATGAACCATGCCTCCTTTTCCCATGCGTCCGTTAAAGTTGCGGTTTGTAGTGGAAGCCGCTGTCTCCCCTGCTGCAAGAACTCCGTTGCTCATGCCAAGGCATGCTCCGCAGGTCGGGTTTGTCACTGCAAAACCGGCCTCCATGAAAATATCTATAAGACCTTCCTTAAGAGCCTGCCGGAAAATGCCTGGAGTGGCAGGAGATACAATGCCTCTGACTCCATCAGCAATATGTTTTCCCTTCAGAATGCCTGCTGCAATACGAAGATCGCTGATTCTTCCGTTGGTGCAGGAGCCGATGTAAACCTGATCGACCTTTGTTCCGGTCATCTCTCTGACTGTCTTAACATTTTCAGGCTTGTATCCGTATGTGACAACTGGCTCCAGATCAGAAACATCCATATCAATCACTTTGTCATAAACTGCATCAGGGTCAGAAATCCATTTTGAATAGTCTGCCAGTGCTGCTTCCTTTGAAGGATAGTCCTTATTAATGAACGGCCACAGATAATCCACAGTGTTCATATCCGGATAACAGATACCGCTTGTGCCTCCGGCCTCAATAGCCATATTGCACACAGTCATCCTTTCCTCCATATTCATGGCAGATATGACAGGTCCAGTAAACTCCATAACCCTGTTTGTTGCTCCGTTAACCCCGATCTTTCCGATGACTGCAAGAATAACATCCTTGGCAAAAACACCTTCCCTGAGCTTTCCGGTAATGTTGAATTTTATAGTAAGAGGTGTTCTGAAAGTACACACCCCCTTAAGGATTCCTACTTCCAGATCTGTAGTTCCGACACCGGCTGCAAAAGCACCAAAAGCACCGTGAGTGCAGGTATGGGAATCTCCCATGATTATGGTGTATCCGGGACGGACAAATCCCTGTTCAGGAAACAGTGCATGGCATACTCCGTTCCGGCCTATATCAAAGAAATCCTTTATTCCGTTCCTGCGGGCCCAGTCCCTCATTACTTTTCCCTGCTCTGCAGTCTTGCTGTCCTTAGCCGGTGTAACATGATCTATAACAGCCTTTATTTTATCAGGATCAAAAACCCGGTCCTTTCCGGCAGCAGCCAGCTCATTTATTCCCACCGGAGTTGTTACTTCGTGGCAGAAAACCGCATCCAGTTTAAGAACATGAATATCTCCGGAAAGTGTCTCCACTCTGTGTGCATCAAAAATTTTTTCTGCTGTTGTTTTTCCCATTTTTCCTCTGTCCTGTGCAGACTGTTTTCCTGTCCGAAGCCGGTCAGGATTATTTTCACAGCCGGAAGCTTTTCTCTCCCGTATACAGCGTCAAGCAAATTTCCTGTATCAGTTCCACAGTCATTATTTTTTTACAGAATGAATCTTTTCTTCCTTTCCGGCCATGTTTTTCTTATTCAAAATCACTGTCTCCGAACCCCGTTCCTGATTCATTTTCCTTCCCTGTTTCACAGGACGGAAAACGATTTTTCCTTCATCCACGGAGGCAAGGACTGCAGTGTTTTTCCCGAAGGCCCCTCTGATGATTTCTTCCGCCAGAGGATCCTCAAGTTCCCGTACTGCAGTACGCCTGAGATTTCTGGCTCCGTAAAGATCACTGAACCCTTTTTCTGTTATAAAAGATTTTACTTCCGGTGTGAAGTTCAAAGACAGCTTTTTCTTTTTCATGAGAGAAGCTGAAATACGGTCAAGAAAGAGCTGAGTTATCTGTTCAGCATCTTTTTTTGAAAGTCTGTTGAAATAGATGATTTCATCTATTCTGTTCAGGAATTCCGGGCTGAACAGACGTCTCACTTCTTCCCTGGCCCTGCTGTTGTCTGTCTTCTCCTGACCGGAATCTTCACTGAAACCCATGCGGGAAATTTTCTGGTAATCCCTGGCACCGGCATTGGACGTCATGACAATGACAGTATCTTTAAAGCTGACATTCACTCCGTTGCTGTCCGTAAGGGATCCTTCATCCAGAATCTGAAGAAGAATATTCAGAGCATCCGGATGAGCTTTTTCAATTTCATCAAAGAGAACCAGAGAATACGGGCGTCTTCTTACCTTTTCGGTCAGCTGGCCGCCTTCTTCATAGCCAACATATCCTGGAGGGGCTCCCAGCAGCCTGGACACTGAATATTTTTCCATGTATTCAGTCATGTCAATACGTATAAGGCTGGCCGGATCATTAAAGAGAAAACCTGCCAGTACTTCTGCCATCCATGTCTTTCCTACTCCGGTTGGTCCAAGAAACATAAATGATCCAAGAGGCTTTGAATCATCAGACAGTCCGGCCCTTGAACGCCTTATTGTTCTGGAAAGCACTGAAACAGCTTCATTCTGACCGATAATTTTTTCGCCAAGAACCTTTTCCATATTGATCAGCTTTTCTGATTCACTCTCCTTAATACCTGACAGAAGAATTCCCGTGCTTTCCGAAATCACTGCAGCAATATCATCAGCTGAAATTACCGTACCATACCCGTTCCTGCCTGAATGCCAGTCCTCTGTCTTTGACTGAAGCAGATTTTTCTTTCCGATAATCTGATCCCGTAGAACTGCAGCCTTTTCATATTTCTGCTGTCTTACAAACTGAAGTTTTTTTTCGTTCAGCACATCTATGGCCTTTTCCAGCTTTATGATATCATCCGGTTTTTCATAGTTCATAAGACAGGCTCTGGCTCCAGCCTCATCAATCAGATCAATGGCCTTATCCGGAAGAAATCTGTCATTTATATAACGTCTGGAAAAAAGAACTGCCTTTTCCAGAGCCTCCGGAGAGTATTTTACATGATGATGATTCTCATAGCTTTCCTGCAGGCCTTTCAATATGGCCAGTGTCTGTTCAGGAGTCGGTTCCTTAACCAGAATGCTCTGAAATCTCCTGACCAGAGCTGCATCTTTTTCAATATGACGTCTGTATTCCTCAGTAGTTGTAGCACCGATGCACCTGAGCTCACCTCTGGCCAGAGCAGGTTTTAAGATGTTTGCAGCGTCAATGGCCCCTTCTGCTGATCCTGCCCCTATTAAAGTATGAAGTTCATCTATGAAAAGAATGATATTCTTTCTCTCCCGGATATCATCCATGAGATTCTTGAATCTCTCTTCAAATTCACCGCGGTATTTGGTTCCGGCCACAATGGAACTCATATCCATGGCAAGAACACGCATGCCATTAATTGGATCAGGGACTTTTCCCTCAGATATTTTTATGGCAAGGCCTTCCACAATGGATGTTTTGCCAACACCTGCCTCGCCAATAAGTACAGGATTATTTTTCCTTTTTCTGCAGAGAATTCTTATAACTCGGTCTGTTTCCTGCTCACGTCCGATTACAGGATCCAGATTCCCTTCCTCTGCAAGCTTCGTAAAATCAGTGACAAATTCCTCCAGATTTTTCTTTCCCTGTTTAGGCCTTGGATTCCGGTCTGCATTTCTGGAACGGGCCAGTTCTTCTTCTATGTTTCTGCGTCTGATTTTCTGTTCAGCAATACGGATGATCTTCTGCTTTACAGTATTATAATCGATTCCGGCTCTGCTGAGAGTTTCAAGTCCTGCACAGGAACCTTCCGTAAAAACAGCCAGCAGAAGGTGTTCTGTTCCGGTTTCACTGTTTCCCAGTCTGTCCGCCTCTTCAATTGAAAGATCCAGAACTCTCTGGAAACGGGAGCTTCTGAAAAGTTTTGATGCCACCAGAGCTGTTCTGGATGAACGCCTCACAAAACTTTCGATCTCAATCCTGAGTCTGTCAAAATTTATAACAAGACTGTGCAGAATATGGGCAGCGCCTGTTTCCTCATCTGCCATCATGGCAAGCATTATATGTTCAGGTTCCAGAATATCGGAATTAAGCCTGGAAGCTTCTGCCTGAGCTCCTTCATCAATAATCTTTTTTGCTTCCAAAGAAAAATCTGACACTACTTTACCTTCCCTGCAAAATGTTTCCGCAGATAATCTGCTCTTTTTATATCGCCCTCTTCAGCTGCTGTAAAGTTCTCGCCAAGAGTTTTCTGAAGATGGACCCACTGAATATTTGTCATTAGACTGGTGATTTCATCCAGAGTAATGCCTCTGATAACAGACATGACTGTGCCAAGCCTGATGTCTGACAGATGTTCAAGAGCTTCCATATATCCTATCTTTCTGGCACAG
>JAZRYV010000307.1:0-1020 GCA_045600925.1 Spirochaetota bacterium | reverse complement strand
TCCTTTGTATATCTTCTGTTCATTCTTTTCAGGAGATTTGTCGATCCTGACTGGACAGGAAGATGGAACTGACGGCATATATGCTTTCCTTCCGCCATGGTTTCTGCCAGTTCTTCCGTAAGATCCTTGGGATGGGAAGTCATGAATCTGATCCTTTCAATACCCGAACCGTCGCATATATTGTCAATTTCCTTTAAAAGCTTCGGAAAAGGCATTGCTGCATATGAATTCACATTCTGTCCGAGAAGCATTATCTCTCTGACGCCGTCTGAAGCCAGATTCCTGATTTCGTTATAGATATCCTCCGGCGCCCTGGATTTTTCCCTTCCGCGCACATACGGAACTATACAGTATGAGCAGAAATTGTTGCAGCCGTACATTATGTTCACACCCTGCTTAAAAGGATATTTTCTCTTTGAAGGAAGTGACTCGACAATATCGGCTGTATCTTTCCATACAGAAACAACCGGCTTTCTTTTAAGCTTTTCAAGATCCTTTTTTGCGGTGCTGTTTTTATATCCGCTTATCTTCTGTGCCTTTTCAACATCGGCATCGGATGAAAGGATCACTTCATTATGTGTTTCTTTAAGCTTTCTGAATTCACCTTTTCTTTTATCCAGAAGGTCATTAAGAACATCCGGAAGGGTATAAAGATTGTGAGTACCCAGAACAATGTCAATGTAGGGATACTTCTGTTTTATCTTTACAACTTCATCTGTTTCCTGCATCATACAGCCGCATAAACCGATGATCATTCCGGGATTTTTCTGTTTTGAAGGTTTCAGACGGCCAAGGCGGCCGTAAAGATGCTCATTTGCATTTTCCCTTACTGTACATGTATTAAAGAAGACAACATCACATGAAAGTTCGTCGTCTCCCTCTGTATAACCCGCCTCTTCCAGAATGCCGGCAAGCTTTTCTGAATCCCTTGCATTCATCTGACAGCCGAACGTGACTATTTTATATGTTTTACTCTCCATGCTTTTTCTCCAGAGAAGTCACTTTTCCGTTTTCATCAAC
>JAZRYV010000306.1:0-19304 GCA_045600925.1 Spirochaetota bacterium | reverse complement strand
GGAACAGGGCATTAAAACCTGTATAGATATTATCAACAAAACCCGGTGACACATGAAAACTGATATTTTCTCCAGAATCACATCCAGACTCAGAACCTACGGGGAACTTGTAATGTTCTCTCATACACTGTTCTCCCTGCCTTTTGCAATGATGGCAATGCTGGTGGCTGCAGAGGGTCTGCCGGAACCGCGGATTTTTCTGTGGATACTGATTGCTCTCTTTGCAGGCCGCAACGGCGCCAATTCCCTGAACAGGTTTGCAGACGCAGAATTTGACGCCAAAAATCCCAGAACAGCCTCAAGACATATTCCGTCAGGAAAAGTAAAAAAAACAGACGCTCTGATTCTTGCAGTCATTTGTTTCACAGTATTTGTCGCTGCAGCCGGAATGATAAACAGACTGTGCCTGTTCCTTTCTCCTGCAGCTCTGGCTCTGTTCTGCATTTACTCCTATACAAAACGTTTCACCTGGCTGTGTCATATTGTTCTGGGCATAACCTGTGCAGGAGCTCCTGTCGGAGCATGGATTGCAGTTACCGGATCCGTCAGCCTTATCCCTGTGCTTTTCTTTCTGGCTGCAACACTGTGGATTGCAGGCTTTGACATAATCTACGGGACCCAGGATATTGACTTTGACCGAAAAGAAGGACTTTTTTCCATTCCTGCACGTTTCGGTCTGAAAAAAAGCCTGTGGATCGCAAGAGTCTTTCATTTTATAATGTGGGGAATCCTCTTATCTCTGTACTTCCTGACAGTTCTGAATAAAATCTATCTGGCAGCAGTACTTATTTCAGGAATTCTGCTTATAATTGAACATCTGTCAGTGGATCCTGAAAGAAGAGATAAAATGAATCTTGCTTCCTATAATATAAACCAGATTATAGGCATCCTTCTTCTTGTCTCAACAGTGCTTGATATGATTTTTCTGTGGTAAAAATGTATATAGATTCACACGCTCATTTTGACATGCTGCCGGAAGAACACGGCATATCCATGGAAGAACTTCTTGTTTCAATGAAGAAGGCAGGAGTGGAACATGCTGTGCAGATCTCTGTGGAAAGCGCAGGTCTGGAATGGAGCAGAAACTTCGCTTCAGCCGGCAGGGACAGCGGTTTCCTTTTCACAGCAGGAATCCATCCCTCCTGCCCTATCGAAGAAGAAAATCTTCTGCAGCTGGAAAACTTTCTCCTGAACCTTTCTGCCGAAGACAGAGAACTCCTCTTCGGCATCGGCGAAACAGGTCTGGACTACCACTTCCCAGGATTTTCCCGTGAAGCTCAGATCAGGGCCTTTGAAAGGCAGGTCCGGCTTGCGAATTCAGAAAATCTTCCGGTGATCATTCACACAAGGGATGCATGGAATGATACTCTGGATATTCTGAAACGGAATCCTGGCAGAGGCCTTATCCACTGTTTTTCCGGAGACAGGGAAACTGCAGAAAAAGTTCTGGATATGGGCTTTTACATTTCCTTTGCCGGAAATCTCACATACAAAAAAGCAGAGAATCTTCATGAGACCATCAAATATGTTCCTGCAGACAGACTTCTTCTGGAAACAGACTCTCCATACCTTTCTCCCAGGACAAAAAGAGGGAAAGCCAACAGACCGGAATATATTGCAGAGACTTATGCTTTTGCTGCTGAGATAAGGGGTGAAAAGCCAGCAGAACTGGAAGAACGGATCTGCAGAAATTTCATGGAATTCAGAGAGGCAGGGAGATGAGAGGTCTTGCTGTTCGGCAGATAACTCCTGACGACCTGCCTGCCGCAGGCCGTCTTGCTCAGGACAGTTCGTCTCTTCTGTGCGGAAACGGGCCATGGAACCCGGAAGAGGCTGCAGAAACTTTTGCATTATCGGAGCAGTTCTGTTTTGCAGCCCTGATAAAAAAAAGGCTCCTGGGCTTTATTCTCGGAAGGAAAACTTATTCCGGTCAGGGAGAGATTCTCCGGTGCTGCGTTCAGCCAGTAAAGGAAAGATTCTATGCCGGCAGGGAACTCATCAGACATATGGAAAAAGCCATGAAAAACTGCGGAATAAAGGAAATAACATCAGTGCAGAGTGAAGATGAAACAGACTCTGCTTTTTATGAATACTGCGGTTTTTCATCTGCAGATTTAAAAGAACATGTGATGAAAAAAGAGGTGCTATGAAAGGGAAAAAAACTGATCCGGAAAAATTTCTTTCTTCTACAGGGAAGAATGTTCCGCCCTCAGGTATCAGAGAATTTTTTGATATAGTGTATACAAAGCCGGTCTGCATTTCTCTTGGCGTAGGAGAGCCCGATTTTGACACACCCTGGAGAATATCCGACAGCGGTATCTACTCCATCAAGGGAGGCTATACTCACTACACACCAAACAGAGGCCTTCCTGAACTGAGGAACCTTCTGGCTGAACGGCTGGAAAAAAAGATTAATGTAAAATACAATCCAAACACGGAAATGATCATGACCATGGGTGTGAGTCAGGGACTGGACCTTGCACTGAGAAGCATCATCAACCCCGGAGATGAAATAATCATTTTTGAACCATGCTATGTTTCATACAGAGCCAACATTGAAATGCTTCACGGAACTGCTGTTGCTGTGCAGACTTACTTTGACGAAGATTTTCGTATTTCTATTCAGCGTCTGGAAAAAGCCATAACTCCCAAAACCAAGGCCATTCTGCTGAACTATCCGTCCAATCCAACAGGAATTTCAATTCCACATGAAGACATGTCAGCAATTGCAGAACTTGCAGTAAAACACGACATTCTTGTTCTGTCGGATGAGATCTACTCCAGCATATGTTACACAGGAAAACATGTATCCATTGCCTCTCTTCCAGGCATGAAGGAAAGGACCGTATATCTCAACGGTTTTTCCAAATCCCATGCCATGACAGGGTGGAGACTTGGCTATGTCTGCGGACCTGATTTTCTCATCTCAACCATGCTTAAAATCCATCAGTACACTGCTCTGTGTGCTCCTTCCATGGCTCAGTTCGCAGCAGTAGAGGCTCTGGAAAACGGAGACAAAGATGTGCAGAGAATGATAACAGAATATACACGGCGGAGAAACTTTATTGTCAGCAGATTCAATGAATGCGGACTGCCATGCCGTATGCCTGACGGAGCTTTTTATGTTTTCCCGGACATAAGACCTTCCGGCCTGAGTTCAAGAGCTTTTGCACTTAATCTTCTGGATGCAAAATCCGTTGCGGTTGTTCCGGGAACAGCTTTCGGAACAGCAGGAGAAGGCTTCATCCGATGTTCCTATGCCACATCCATGGACAATATAAGAGAAGCTCTGACAAGGATAGAAGATTTTATGAGAGAAAAAAAATGGGCTATCTCATAGACGGCTTCAATCTTATATATAAATTCCCGGAACTGGAACAGAAGATGTATGCCCAGAAACTTAATGACGCAAGACACGGGCTGCTGGAACTTCTTAAAGCATATCATGCAGCAAAGCCTTCTGACATGCGTGTAGTCTTTGACGGAAAAAGGAATAAGGGTGATTCTACTGAAAGCGAAACTGTAGGGCCTCTCAGAGTTTTTTACTCTCACGATGTCAATGCGGATACTGTCATTAAAAATTTCATCAGGACAGATGTAAACCCTCACATGACTACAATAGTCACTTCTGACAAGGAGATCATTTTTTACGGGAAAAGATTTCAGACTCCGTTCATAAAAAGTGAAGATTTTGCGAAGCATATGCTTCAGATCATCAGAGACTACGAAACAGCTGACGTTCAGGAAAAACCGGATGCAGTGATGTCAGAGGAAGAACTTCAGGACTGGAAAGATTTTTTTAAAAACGGCAAAAAATAACGGACAGAAAAAATGAAACTTGTTATTGCAACAAAAAATAAAAACAAAGCAGAAGAGATAAAAAATATATTTGCAGACATAAAAAATCTTCATCTGGTATCTCTGACAGATGAAGGACTGGAGGATGCCCCTGATATTAAAGAAGACGGAATCAGCTTTGAAGAAAACGCAGAAAAAAAATCCAGAGAAATTTCTGCTTTCTGCGGGCTTCCTGCAATGGCTGATGACTCCGGTCTGTGTGTTGATGCTCTTGACGGAAGACCAGGCATTTTCTCTGCAAGATACGCAGGGGAAAATGCCACAGATGCAGACCGTATTGAAAAACTGCTTAAAGAAATGGAAGGGAAAGAAAACAGAAATGCAAAATTTGTCTGTGCAATAGCCATTACCTTCCCGGGACAGAAGACAATCACAGTCAGGGGCGAATGTGCAGGACAGATTACAGCAGCTCCGGAAGGGGAAAACGGTTTCGGCTATGATCCTGTTTTCTACATCCCTGAAAAGAAAAAAACTATGGCTCAGATATCAATGAAACAGAAAAACTGCATCAGCCACAGAGCAAAGGCGCTGGAAAAGGCTGCTGAAGTTTTAAAAGAGATTCTGGAATGATAACAAAATCATCGGCAGAAAAAATTCTGGATGCACTGTCAGCATTCTACGGGCCTGTAGTCCCAGGTCTGACATTCCATAATGTAT
This sequence comes from Spirochaetota bacterium, assembly GCA_045600925.1. GTDB lineage: Bacteria > Spirochaetota > UBA4802 > UBA4802 > UBA5550 > JAZRYV01. The sequence continues at coordinate 14,789 of JAZRYV010000306.1, read as the reverse complement.
ACCAGCTTACTGTATCCGTTGTACTTTCTGCCCAGACAACTGACAGACAGGTTAATCTGGTTACGCCGGAACTGTTCAGCAGGTATCCGGATTTCAAATCACTCGCTGAAGCAGACACGGCCGATGTGGAAAGAATTATAAAAAGTACAGGATTCTATCATACTAAAGCCAAAAATATCATCGGACTTTCAAAAAAGATTACGGAAGACTACGGAGGAGAAGCTCCTGCCACAATGGAAGAGCTTACATCTTTGCCCGGAGTAGGCCGTAAATCCGCCAACGTCATCCTTTCCATGGGATATAATATTCCTGGGCTGGCAGTGGATACTCATGTAAGCCGTATTGCCCATCGTCTTGGATTTACAGATGTAAGGGATCCTCTGAAGGCAGAAAAAGCACTGACAGAAGTAATTTCGCCGGAACGCTGGAAAGAAGCACACCTGCTGCTTATCTCCCACGGCAGAAAAACCTGTGACGCAAGGAAACCGGCCTGCCCCGGCTGCCCTCTTAAAAAATACTGTTCATATTATAAAAATTTATTATAATGCAATGGTAAGAAATAAAAAACAGCCTCAGGGCTGTTTTTTTAAGACTGCAACTCTTGGCAGACCGCTGTAGTCGTTCATAACAGAGACTGCGAAGCCTGCCAGCCTGCCCTGCTCTTTAACATAGTCTCCAGCATCCTCGCCGATCTCCATAAGCATAATACCATTTTCTTTCAGATAAGCACTGCTTTCAGCGATAATCCGTGCAGCCACGGCACGACCTCCGTTCTCTGCAAAAAGCGCAGTCTCAGGTTCAAAGGAAAGATCCACAGGCAGGCAGGACTTAAGCGCAGGATCCACGTATGGAGGATTTGTGACTATACAGTCAAATTTCATGCCTTCAAAAGATTCAAAAAGATCTCCCCGCTTAAATGCAATTTTTCCTGGTCCCAGAATTTCACGACTGTTTTTTCTGGCAACGGTCAGAGCCTCAGAAGAGATGTCGGATGCAGTCATGTCTGCATCTGCTCTGCTGTGCTTTACTGCCACAGCAATGCATCCTGAGCCGGTGCACAGATCCAGAGCCGAACCGTTCATTGGAATATAGTATACTGCAAGATCAACCAGCAGCTCAGTTTCAGGTCTTGGCACAAGAACATGTCTGTTTACAGTAAAATCCAGACCATAGAATTCCTTATGCCCGGTAATGTATGCAACAGGTTCTCCGGAACATCTTCGTTTTACAGCGGAACGTATCTTTTTATAAACAGCAGGTTCAAGTTCCTTTTCCGGATAGGCCTTAATTCTGTATCTTTCCATTCCGGAAAAGAAGCAGACAAGCACATCTGCATCAAGAGACGGATTGTCAACTCCAGCAGCAGACAAATCCGCAGCTGCTTCTCTGACTGTCTGACCGATATTCATTACTGATAAAGCCTTTTCAGCAGAGCCTCAACTTCCCCTGCCTTGAGAGCATCCACGATTTCATCCATTTCCCCTTCCAGAAAACTGTCCAGGGAGTAAAGAGTAAGACCAATTCTGTGATCCGTAACACGTGACTGAGGGAAATTGTAGGTACGAATACGTTCGCTTCTGTCACCGGAACCTATCAGAGCTTTGCGTTTTTCGGATTCCTCTTTATTTTTTGCTTCCTGTTCCTTTTCAAAAAGACGGGCACGGAGAACACGGAGAGCCTTTGCCTTGTTCTTGATCTGGGACTTTTCATCCTGACATGTTACAACCATTCCGGTAGGAAGATGAGTTATGCGGACAGCAGAGTCCGTTGTATTTACAGACTGTCCTCCGTGACCTGTGGATCTGTAAACATCCACACGAATATCTCCCGGATCTATCTGAATATCCGTTTCTTCGGCTTCAGGCATAACTGCAACGGTTACAGCTGATGTGTGAATACGTCCGCCTGCTTCTGTTGTAGGAACACGCTGAACACGGTGTCCACCTGATTCAAACTTCAGATTTTCATAGGCCTCAGGACTGCGGACAGAAAAAGTCACTTCATGGAAACCGCCTATCTCCGTTTCACGACCGTCTATATATTCCATTTTCCAGCCCTTTTTGTCTATATAACGGGTGTACATTCTGTAAAGATCCGCAGCAAACAGAGCTGCCTCCTCACCGCCTGTGCCGGCCCTTATTTCCATGATGATATCCTTACCGTCATTAGGATCCTTCGGGAGAAGCTGAATAACCAGTTCATGATGAAGATTATCTATCTGTTCCTTAAGGCTTGCAACTTCATCAATAAGCATGCGTTTCATTTCATCATCAGTTTCAGTTTCTATCATCTCCCTTGAATCAGCTTCTTCCTTAATAAGTGTCTGATATTTTTCATAATTCCGGACAACGGGCTGAAGCTGAGCATGTTCCCTTGTCAGTTCCCTGAATCTGTTCTGATTGGAAATGACAGAAGGATCACTCATCTCCCTTTCAATGATTATAAAACGCTGATAAAGCCGTTCCAGTTTTTCTTTCATAATCTTCTCCGGATAAAAAAAATGACGGTATAAACCGTCGTTTTATATGCGCTCCCGGGGGGACTTGAACCTCCGGCACATGGTTTAGGAAACCACTGCTCTATCCACCTGAGCTACGGGAGCATGTCAGCTACAATAAAATCAGACTCATTTTTGACAACAAAAAAACTACTTTGAATACATTCGTTTTCTTTTTGAAAGGACTATTCTCTGAAAATCCTGTATATTGTTTACCTGAATATGATCATCATACACTGTAAGCTTGTCCATCTGCTGAAGATGGGCCAGTTCTTTCTGGACATCACCAACAGTCATACCTGCCCAGCTTGCCACCTGCTGTGCTGTAACAGAAAGGCTTACAGGGACAGAAAGATCAAGATGAGTATCCTGTTCCGCCAGCATAACCAGAACATCCATAACCCTCAGTCCGGGATCGTCCAGAAGAAGAATCATAAGCCTTCGTTTTGCATCATATATTCTTTTTGAAAAGATCAGCAGCAGTTTATAAGCCAGCTGGGGATTGCCTTCCAGGAGAGAATCAAAATTATCCCTGTGAAATTTCAGAAGCTTAACATGATCCACTGCAATGGCAGTGGCAGATCTGGGCTCATGTTCCAGAATGGACATTTCCCCGAAAACATCTCCTGCAGTCATAACATCCAGCGTTTTTTCCCTGTTGTTAAGAACCTTGACTATTTTAACCTTTCCTGACTGAATAAAGAAAAATTCCGTTCCAGGTTCAAATTCACAGAAAATTATTTCATTTGGGGAATATTCAACTCCGAAGCGTTCAAAAAAATTATCGTTCAACAGTGCCATAATCCTTTTTCCCCTGTTTTCATCCGTTAATCTGCTTGTACAGTCTCAAAGCTTCTTCTGTTACTGAATCCTTAGGAGACATCACAGCTGCTTTCTTTAAATACATAACAGCTTTATCTTTCTGACCGGCTTCAAAAAGCAGTTTTCCTGTTTCAAAAACAGCATTCTTTACTGCAGGGGCTGATGAATAATTCTTTATGACAGAATTAAATTCGATAATGGCTTCCTTTATTTTTTTCTGTCCTGCACAGCATCTTCCCTTTCCCACGGATGCCATGGCCTTCAGTGAGTCATCAGACTCCGGAGAATCAGATACCTGTCCGTAAAGATTTTCTGCATCAGCAAAATTTCCCTGCCCAAACAGGGCATCTGCATCTGCAAGAAGATCAGCCGGGGTCTTTTCTGTTCCAGAAGCATCAGTATCCATATCAAAATCACCGAAATCAGGAAGATCTTTGCCGTCTTCAAGAAAATCATTCAGGTCATCGGACAGTTTCACGCTTTCCGGCTCAGCAGAAATTCCGTCTGCTGCAGTCACTTCTTCTGTACCGAAAAGTTCAGACATGGAATCAGCTGAAGAAGATGCAGGAGCCGGTTTTTCAATCTCCCCTGTTTCTATTTCACGGATACGCTGCATTGCCTTTGGAGCATATTCTGTATCCGGATAATGTTCCATGAACTTTTTATATGCATAAAGAGCCTGCTGATAAATCCCTGTTTTGTAATAATATTCACCGATGTTGAACAGTTCAAAAACAGGATTTATGTTTTCCTCTTCCCCCATCTCGTGACGGACCATTCCGTGAATACGGCGCAGCTGGTTGCTGAAAACACGGAGCATCTTCCTGACTATGGTTACATTCTTGAGGATGAGACGCTCAAAATCTGCAGGTCTTAAAACCAGAACAGTCGTCTCGCCTATTGTCTGGGCAGTCTCTTCACGGGGATATTTGCCAAGAACAGATTTAACACCGAAAAATTCACCGATTTTAACATCCTCTGTGACCTGTTCTCTTGTATCAAGTTTTATGGAAGTAAGGATTACACGCCCGGATTTGAGAATGTAGATATAATCACTTCTGTCTCCGTCAAAATAGATAATAGATCCGGACTTGAATCTTCGTGTTGTAATTCCAGAACTTTCAGCCATGACTGTCACCTAAAAGTCAAATTCTACAGGGAGATAAGGAAGTTCCTTCTTAAAACCTACAGCGCGGCTGATCCTTTTCATAAGACCAGCAGGATCTCCGATTATGATTCTCTCCTGTCCTTTTATTACAACATGGCTGTATTCAACTCCAAGCCTGTCAAACAGAGGAGCATACTCAGCCATACCGTAGGCCGGAAGACCGTCTATGACAACCAGGAGCACATCTTCCAGCTCTGCATCAACAACTGACTGCCATGGTTTTCCCCTGTCACGGAAAACAGTAATATCTGCCAGATTTCCCTCTCTGAGGGCCCCGTTTCTGTAAAGCCGGAAAGCCTTTGCAGGATTCTCCGTAACCATCTTTACAATCTGTTCATCAGAGAGCACCTTTCCGGTAAGCTTTCTGTACAAAGTCCTGTCAAATTTCATTTCATAAAGAAGATTAAGGCCTCCGGATGCAGGAGAATCCGTTCCTATACATACATTGATCCCTTTGTTCAGCAGCATGTTTATATCTGCTGTCTTATTATACATAAACATATTGGAATCACCGCACCAGACTACAGATGCACCTGCTGCTTTTATACGGTTCATATCCTTTTCCGAAAACGCAACTCCGTGAACCAGAACAGAGTGGTCTCCAAGAGCCCCTTTCCTGTCCAGAGTCTCCAGCTCAGCTCTGGATTCCGGATCAAATCCCTCGGAAAGATGAGTTACAAAGGGCCAGTCCTTTTCAACGGCCTTTCTGTATTCACTGGAAGGTTCTCCCCAAAGAAGGGCAAAAGAAGAAAGAGAATGAGCCAGAGTATAATTCCTTATGGCTTTTACCGGAAGCAGATCATAAAAAGGCTCTGCAACAAAATTAGGAATATGATCAGATACTGTGGTAACTCCGGAAATAAGATGTCTGTATCCGGCAGAAAGATAAAGATCCCTGTTTTCTATCTGCTGTCTTTCCCTGTAAACAGGTGAACTCTTAAGGTCATTATCCCATGGAAGCCAGTTCATGTAGGGACCGTTGCCTATTTTCGGATAGTAGTTTCCGATCAGATGATCATGACCGTTAATCAGTCCCGGAACAGCAACTCCGTTTTCGATCTTAACGGAAACATCATTATCCCCTGTTTTTTTTGAAACGGAAACTATGCTGTCGTTTTCAATATTTATTATTACGTCCCTGACAGTTTTTTCTGATGAGGGAACAGTTACACCTTCAATTGACCAGTTCATCTTTATCTTCCTGATATAAAATTTCAGCAGACTGAATCTGAAGAAAAAAACTTTTCATTATATACTTTATTTTTAATAAAAGTCCGTCAAGTATTTATTTTCTGACCTTTTTCCGTGAAACCTCAGATTCAGAAACAGGCTGTGCATTTCTGCCTGCTTCATTGTACAGATCCAGCATTCTGTATATCTCCCACATGGAAACGAAAAGTGAAAGAATAATAGGTCCCAGAAAAATTCCGGGAAGTCCAAAAGTATGAATACTTCCCATCAAAAGGAAGAAAAGTATCAAAGGATGAAAATTCAGTGTCTCACCGAAAATATAAGGCTTAAGAAGGTTTTCCAGGACAAGATACCAGGAAAGGGACCATACTGCAGTAAAAAGTGCTGTCATATAGGAACCTGTCAGAACAAGATACAGAGAAGCAGGGATCCATATGAGACTGGTTCCGATAACCGGAATCAGTGAAAGGACCGATCCAATGGCTCCCCAAAGCAGAGGAGCAGGAATGTCTGCAATCTTAAGACCTGCAAAAAGCATAAGTCCCTGCAAAAACATTATGCACAGGTTTCCTGTAATCAGAACATTTACAACTTTTTTCAGTCTTTGAACGACCTTCATCTCCAGATCATCCGGAAAAGGTAGAGTCCTGTAAAACCATGGCCCTAAATTTGTTCCGTCCTTAAGAAGAAAGAAAAGAATCAGAAGAATGCAGAGGAAAGTACCAGCCAGATCTATCTGAACAGTAATTATGGATGTAAGATCACTGAACAGAACAGGAATATATTTCCTGGATGCAGCCATAGCCTGTTCTGCAAGTTCATAGGGATTCAAGTCAAAAAAACTCAGTGCTTTAATAAAAACAGGATTCTCCTGTATCTGCTGGATCAGCCCGTCATTTATTCTTTCCATAAGAAAGACATACAGCTGATAAGTCTGGCTGGCAAGTTCAGTAAGAACATAAAACACAAAGAATGAAACGGCCACCAGGAGAATAAGAGTAAGAACTCCGGAAGAAATCCAGCGTTTCCTGAAAACGGTCAGAATTTTTTCATTAAGTGCCTTAAGCGGGAAAAAGAAAATCAGAGCCATCAGCAGACTGAAAATATAATCCCTGCATATATACATAAGACCGCATAACAAGGCGACAAGTATTAAAAGAAACAGAACCGTCAGCAGCCTGTTTTCTTTTATGTTCAGATATGAATTTTTTGATGCCATATTCCATCCTCAAATGTTAAAGACTGAGGCTGCCTTACGGCAGCCGCAGATGAAAATAAAATTCTGTAATAAGGAGTTTTACAAATGGCATGTACCTGACTCCGACAGAACTCCTGTTACCTGGTCAGATAATGAGATAAATCAGCTGCAATCTGCGTAATTGCATAATCAATGTACTGCTCGTCAGCAATGAGTTTCCTGTATCTGATAACTCTGTCACTGACAGTGCCGCGACCATCAGACTTTATCTCACGATCCTCCGTTTTCATGAGACCGTTCATACGAACCTCCACCAGATCCTTCCGTCCCTCCATGAACAGAATAACCGGACCTATTAAACAAATCGACTAACTTTAAAAAAACATTAAGCTAATTACATGCATAAACCGGTTTTTATGAATCCATCCATCAAAGAGAAAAACCTGCTCTTGCCATAAAAATACACAGCACACATAAACATCCAGATGCTGCAAGAAAAATCCACATCCGTAAAAGATGTCTTCCGGAGATTCCTTTCTTCAGTTCATCAAAAGCCGCACAGGAAAGACTCACCATCCAGGATATAAGCCATGCAGCACAGGCCAATGAAAGCACACACAGGGCAGAAGCTGTCCAGAAAGTCACGCCAGAGGAAAACTCTGAAAAATATGCAGTAATCCTGAGAGGATAAAGAAAATCAGCAGCATCCCTGAATCCCCAGGAAAGACAGCTGCTGAAATCCACAAGCACAGGAAAATCAAAAATCGTCCCAAGCCTGGAAATCAGAAGTTTAAGGCCATAATGAATCAGACTGATGACACCTGCTCCGGCACCGGTAAAAACAGAAAGCACCAGACTTACAGTTAAGACCCGGAAAAATCTGTCACGGATAAATCTGAAAAAACCCAGAATCATTTTCCCTGACGATCCCTCATCCACTGCATAGGCAGGATAAAACCAAAAGCCGGAATACGCAGCCGCGGCCCCGGCAAGAACCAGCATGTACACAGGGAAAAACACCAGTCCAAAAATTCCGGGAGCCATAACAGGCAGTTCAGTAAAAAGATACAGTGCCCCGAAAAAAATCCCTGCCGTACTCAAAGCACCTCCTGCTATAAAGGGAAATCTGCAGACAGTCAGCCGCAGTGCCGTCTTTAAGGTCATTTTACTGCCTGCCCAGGCTGCAATACATGCAGCTGAAAAAAAATAAACAGTCAGAAGAAGAGCAGTAACAGCTGCCCACTGCCATCCGTAATGATCTGTCTTAAATGAAACAGAGTTTAAAAATCTCATAAAAAAACAGAGAGACAGGGCAGCAGCTCCCACTGCACCGAAAAAAAGACCAGAAGGTCTGAAAGAATTTTTCAGTACTCCGGCAAGTCTTTTAAAGGAGAGAAAGCCGGCAGATCTGCCGGCCTTCAGTGAAGGTTCAGGACAGGAAGGCAGGTTCTTCTTTTTTTGAACAGAAACCGGCTGTACAGGGCTGATCCTCTCCGGAACAGAACTGTCCGGAGCAAAAGTCTCCGTAAATTTTTCCCCGCAGGATGAGCATCCAATGGAGTATCTGGAGGAAGAAGCACATCTGTAAGTTACGGAATATACTTTCCCGCAGGAAGGACAGACAGCAATCTTGATTTTTTTCCCGCAAATACCGCACTGAAAAGTAGAGTATTCCAGAGCCTGAATCCGGTCCTCAGAGAGAGAATAGCTGCTTCCGCATTCCGAGCATTTAATCTTCATTCAGTTCTCCTTCGTCTTCCTGATTTTCCTCTTCCTCCGGATTATTATCCGATGTATTTATTATCCACTGCCCGTTCCTTTTTTCAAGCATAAAAGACGGATCAACAGGCTGATGAATTCCGTCACAGAACTCTGAAGGAACAGTCCCCGACATAAAAATTTCATTTACCTTTCTGCAGTTTTCTCCGGCAAGAAGTCCTGTCACCGGACAGATATCTGCATGAATCAGTCCAGGAGCTGAATCATTAAGCTTCCCGGGCTCATTCAGTGCACAGACTGTTTTCATATAGGAAGCCCATATAGGAGCTGCTGTACGTCCTCCGTCCTGATTATCCCCGAGAGAAAAGGTCTGGGAATTGCACCCAAGCCATACCGTTGCACATATATCCTTTGTATAGCCTGTAAACCATGCATCCCTGAACTTTGAACTTGTTCCTGTTTTACCTGCTGCCGAATAACTGAAACCGGCTTTTTCCATAGCTCCGGATGCAGTTCCGGAAGTCATGACCGTCTTCAGCATGCTGTTCATAACAGCAGATGTCTCCCTGGACAGAACCTTCTTTTCCTCCTTCTCAATGTCATATCTGTAAATTTCATTTCCTTCGCTGTCTTTTACTGAAAGAACAGCAAAAGGGGGCCTTCTGATTCCATCCGCTGCATAAACTGAAAAGCCAGAAGCCATTTCAAGAGGAGACAGCTCTGATGATCCCAGAGCAAGTGTTGGATCCTGTACAAAACGCTTTTCAGGTACTCCTGTCATTTTAGATGCGAACTTTGCAATTGCGGAACCACCTGTATCATCATATATCATTACAGAAACAGTATTTACAGATGAAGCCAGTGCCTGTCTGGCAAGAATCAGTCCGCAGAAATTCCTGCTGTAATTTGCAGGGCTCCAGGATTTGTCTCCGTCATGAAAGACAAGCGGCAGATCAATAAACGGAGTTGCCGGTGTAATGGAACACTTCCCTATGGCCGCTCCATAGACAAAAGCCTTAAAGGCAGAGCCAGGCTGACGAAAAGACTGACAGGCTCTGTTGACCTGATCCTCAACAGAAAATCTGCTTCCTCCCACCATGGCAGTAATGCCACCTGTCTTTACATCCAGAGATACGAGAGCCCCTTCTGCCCTGGATCTTCTCTTTATTTCCTGAAACCGTCCTGTAATTTTTTCACAGAAATCAGTTTCCCTGTCAAATCCGAAAAGAATTCCTGCCATAGTCAGCTCATCCGCAATCTCGTCCCTCAGATATCTGTAACGGCTGATGGACAGTCTGTGAAATTCTCTGGCACCAATACGATCCAGGCCTTTTATGGCAGCAGTATTTTTATAGTAGGCAATACGGTTCTGTTTCTCTGCTGCCTCGGAAATCAGTTTTTCAGCAGTCTTCTGATGCCTCAGATCAAGAGTAGTCTGAACAACCAGTCCCTGCCTGTAGACACATTCCTCGCCGAAACGCTTTATTAAAAACTGCCTCACATATTCAGTAAAGTAAGGAGCTCTGTTTCCTTCCACTTCCCGGATATTTTCCGTGGGGAAACGACTGCTCAGTTCCTTAATATATTCCTCCCAGAACAGTCTGTATTCCTTACGGGCCTCATCCCCGTCTATCATGCCCTCCTCTGTCATGGCAGAAAGCACTGCACGGCTCCGTGTCATGGATGCAGCAGGATCCTTTAAAGGAGAATATCTTCCAGGAGCAGCAGGAAGTGAAGCCAGAACAGATGCTTCCCCCGGACCAATCTCATCAGCCCCCTTGTGAAAAAAGAAAAGAGATGCAGACTGTACTCCGTACAGTCCATGTCCAAGATAGATCTGATTGCAGTACATTTCAAAAATCTGATCCTTGGTGTACTGCCGTTCAAGTTCCATGGCAATAAAAAGTTCGGCTATTTTTCTATGAATTGTCTTCTGACTTTTCGTATACAGCTGCTTGGCCAGCTGCTGGGTAAGAGTGGATCCTCCCTGTTTTGCACCTGCATGAAAAACATCCACAAGAAAAGCCCTGACCATGGATGCAGGATCAAAGCCACGGTGCATGTAAAAATCCCTGTCCTCTGCAGCCAGAACAGCATTTTTCAGATCCGGAGAAATCCGGTCAAAGGAAATGAAAAGCCTCTTTTCATCATAAAGCTCAGCAATAAGTTTACCGTTCCTGTCATAAAGCCTGGAACTGAGAGCCGGCTTAAATTCCATTCTGGCTTTAATTATGTCATAGGTTTCTCTGTATATTGAAACCACATACAGAAAAGGAACAGTCAGAATCAGAAAAAAGGCTGCCTTTAAAATTTTTTTAATCAATGACATAAAAAACCTGCAGAATTATTCTAATACTATTATCGGAAGACAGCTCTGAAACATAAAAATATGAAAAAAGCCCCGTTTTTACCGGGGCCTCTCAGGAATCATATTCGTTGCAGTTATTTCAGTCTTGAGAAGATCATCCGGCCGGCAGTGGTCTGAAGAACAGAGCTGATCACAACATCTACAGTCTCATTCATCTTTTTACGTCCGTTTTCCACAACCACCATTGTTCCGTCCTCCAGATATCCGATGGCCTGATTGGGATCCTTTCCTTCCTTAATAAGAGTAATGGTTTTTTCCTCGCAAGGAAGAACAACCGGTCTCAAGGCATTGGCAAGATCATTTATGTTCAGAACCTGAACGCCGTGAAACTCTGCCACCTTGTTCAGATTGAAATCATTGGTAATAACCTTGCCCTTCATTATCTTTCCCAGCCTGACAAGCTTGGCATCCACTTCGTGAAGATCAGGAAAATCCATATCGGAAATCTTCACCATTATGGAATCATCCTTCTGCATCTTATTAAGTATATCAAGTCCCCTGCGTCCCCGGTTCCTTTTTATGGAATCTGCCGAATCCGCAATCATCTGCAGTTCATGAAGCACAAAGTTTGGAATAACCAGAATTCCTTCAAGAAAGCCGCTGTCACAAATGTCTGCAATTCTGCCATCAATAATTACACTTGTATCCAGAATCTTGTATGAAATCTCCGCTTCTTCTTTTTTGTCCTTTGGAGGAATAATTCTGTCAAGAAAGGCTATATCTTCATTTTTAATGGCAAAGAGCATCATCAGTGCAAAAGCAGGGAGATGATAGATCAGAGGTTTTACAATATTCACGTATCTGGAAAAAGGCTCCACAGCAACAGCAAAGGAATCAAAAGCCAGATTCATAAGATGCCCAAGAACAAAACCGGTAATCAGTCCAATGATGGATGCAACTAAAAATCTGACCGATACTGTATGTGAAATATATTCTACAATAATGATAATCAGAAGAGCAAGTGCTGCAACCGAAACTGCTGCAATAACAGAGGCTGTAACTGATATTCCGACAAAATACAGTATGGCAAGAATAATTGATGAAACAAGAAAAACGATTCTGTACAGAACAATCATTTTATTCCACGCTCTTTTTTACGGAAGCAAGAGCCTCTGAAACAAAGTTTCCTGCTTCTTCCACATCTGTTTTTCTTACTTTGGAAAGCTCATTTGTAAGAAGCTGATAGGCATTTTCATAAAGCTTTCTTTCCATAATCGACAGTTCCTTTTCCTGTCCTCTCCGGTAAAGATCTCTTGTGACTTCAGCGACCTTATAAATATCTCCGCTCTTTATTTTTTCAAGATTCTGCTGATATCTCAGCTTCCAGTCCTCTTCCAGCTTTACATTTTCCTTTACAAGGACATCAACCACCTTGTTTACATTTTTCTTCGCAATAATGCCTCTGATGCCTATTTTATCCTCAGCTGTCTTTACAGGCACCATGACTTTCATTCCACTGCTCATTATGCTTATAATGTAAAACTCATTTCTCTTGCCAAGGATGGTTTTCTTTTCGATCCCTTCTATAGTTCCTACTCCGTGAATAGGATAAACTATTGTGTCACCGACTTCAAACATTAATATCTCCAGTTTTAACTACAAAAATCTTTATATTCCGTAAAAATAAAAGTCAGGCCTTTATTCTTCCTTCAGTCCTTCTTTTTCCAGATATCTGTCCAGAACAGTTTTCATCGCATAATGCTCGCCGTTGCAGTCCTGAGTCGGACCGCTTCCCCTTATCATGATCTCTCCGATAAGTTCTGTGCATTTGTCTGATGGTATAAGTCCTGTGTATTTACATACAGTTCCTTTGTAAACTCCTTCAGGCTGAGGAGGAAACTGAGACTCACTCATTCCGGCTCTGTAAATATCTCTCATATAATTAGCCCATATAGGGGCAGCAACACCGGATCCTGACTGGTGTTTTCCCAGTGACAGAAAGGGTTTGTCATAGCCTATCCAGACCACAGCAGCAATATCCGGGGTATATCCGCAGAACCAGGCATCAGTCCAGTTGGTTGTAGTACCTGTTTTACCTGCTGCCGGATTGGTAAAACCTGCTCTTTTCCGGATAGAATCATTTGCAGTTCCGCTGTCAATAACGCTCTGCATAAGAGAAGTCATAACATAGTCAACTTCCGGGGAAATAATCTGGTTCGTGCCGTTCATCTCCTTTATGGCAATAATCCGGCCTATTTCCTCTTCAATGTTTGCCATCTCATTTCCATCCCTGTCCTCAACATACCGTACGGCAAAAGGAATAACATCCCTTCCTCCATTTGCGTAAATTGAATATCCTGTAGCCTGTTCAAGAGGAGTCAGCTCAGAAACTCCAAGTGCCAGAGATGGCCCTGCAGCAAATCTGGACAGCGGAACCTTGGTCATTTTGGAAGCATAATCAGTTATTGCTTCCGCTCCCATCATATCAAAAATACGTATGGAAATAATATTAATTGATGCGGAAAGCGCTCTGCGTATTCTTACAAGCCCGGAAAAATCCCCCTCGTAGTTTCCAGGACTCCAGATTTCTCCTGCAGCATCAATATCCATTATAGGAGCATCGGACAAAGCAGTTCCCGGATTGATTTTCCGGGCCTCTATGGCAGAACCGTAAACATATGGTTTAAAGGATGATCCTGGCTGCCGTCTTGCCTGTACAGCCCTGTTGTACTGATTGGACACGCTGTATTCCGAACCGCCAATCATGGAAGTAATGTATCCTGTTCCCGGTTCAATGGCAATAAAGGCTCCTTCCACCTTAAGAGTATCGGCAACAATTCCGGAAGTCTCATTTCTGAAAACAAGAGCAGCATCATTTGCAGGATCAATACCTGTAAACAGAGTAAGCAGATCCAGTGAATCCACAGTGCTGTCCGCAAGATGCTTTCTGGTGACAGTCTCCAGATCCGTATTGGTCTGCATCCCCGGCAGACTGAAAATCAAACGCATCTGATTGTATGCAGTAAACAGACTCCTGTCAAGACTGGAGCTGTACATGGTATTGGCTTTGGAGGAAACTTCATTCTGTCTTGCAAGCCCCTCTTCCATATATTTCTGTGCAATGAGCTGTCTCTTAAGATCCAGTGTGGTAAAAACAGAAAGACCTTCATTGTAAACCACATCTTTTCCAAATCTGGCAAGAAGAATCTGTCTTACATAATCAACAAAGTAAGGAGCTCTGTTGGATTCTGATGACACCGCAGTTTTTGTCGGAAATTCAGTTTTAATGGAATCAATAAAGCCTGGCCAGAATTCTTCATACATTCTGTCTGCATCATTCTTTTTAATAAAACCGCACTCAGCCATTCTCCGGAGAGTATCCCTGTTTTTCTCCATGGCGTCCCTTGGTTCCCTGAGAGGAGAATATCCCACTGGTTTTGACGGCAGGGCCGCCAGAACAGAACTTTCCATAACAGAAAGATATTTTACATCCTTATTGAAAAAGAATCTGGAGGCTGCAGAAATTCCGTGGCATCCGTGACCAAGATATATCTGGTTAAAATACATTTCCAGAATCTCGTCCTTGGAAAACTTTTTTTCTATCTGCAGGGCCAGGACTGCTTCAAAGGCCTTTCTGGCAAAGGTTCTTTCGCTGTCTGTAAAAAGTCTTTTAGCCAGCTGCTGTGTGATAGTGGATCCGCCCTGGACAACAACAGGACGGAAAGCTTTCACAGAAGCAATAAAATTCTTTCCCATGGCCCTGATCACTGCCATGGGATTGATTCCGAAATGCTGATAAAAGTCCTTATCCTCTGCAGCCAGAAAAGCGTTTATCAGGCTGGGAGGAAGGTTTTCAAAAATCTCCAGATCCCTCTTTTCCTGAAAC
>JAZRYV010000305.1:0-20105 GCA_045600925.1 Spirochaetota bacterium | reverse complement strand
ATGAGAGTCTGCCTGTCCTCCGGAAAATTCAGCAGGCAGAAGATCTGTCCATAATTGCGGCAGACATGGCTCTGAAGCCTCTCCTGAAAAACGGAATACGTCCGGGGTTTGTAATTTCCTGTGAGACCAGGCCTGCTCTCTTTTTTGCCGGAGCAGATACTTCCTCCATCAGACTGCTGGCTTTCAGCTGCATGAATCCTTCCTCTCTCCGTATGTGGAAAGGTCCTGTGAACTTCTACAACTGGATGCTTCATACACCGGATTATGATCAGCTGTGGGAAAGGGCCGGCCTGGAACTTGGTTTTGCGGCCACTGCAAGCATTGTTACCACACAGGCAGTATCCATTGCGCTGGGATGTGAGCCGGCATGCCTCATCCTTGCCGGTAATGATCTTGGCTTCCGGAACAGGTTTTATGCTTCCGGAACTGTCAGGGAAGATTCCGGCCGGAACCGGATTCTCACTGCAGATTCCATGGAAAAGGAAAGACTGCGAGAAGCCGGGAATTATGAAATACGGAGAGGTGCAGGAATCTTTTATACAAATCATCAGTTCCTTGCAGCGAAACTGTGGCTGGAACAGCTGTTCCGGGAACATAAATGTCCTGTGTACGACTGCAGTGTTCCGGGATGCAGTGAGACATCAGTCATAAAAACCAGAATGGAAGATCTGTTTAAAATAAATAAGGAGGTACTATGATAAAACTTCATAAAATGAACGGTGATGAGTTCATCCTTAATGAAAGACATATTGAAACCATTGAGGAAAAGCCTGATACTGTCATTACACTGTTTAACGACAAAAAATATCTGGTCAGTGAAACTGCAGCTGAGGTTGTGAGGATTATAATGGAATATCAGGGCAGAATCCGGGTTGCGGCCAGATCATTTGATATTGAAACAGGAAAGGATCCCCTTTTATAGAAATTTTAATAAAAGAACTGCCTGCAAAATGCCGAACATATAATGTAAAGGTGTTGTTCTGATTTCTTTGACAAAACGGAGTTATTATGGATATAGCAACAATAGGCGGTATTATTACAGGCTTTGTCTGCATTCTTCTGGGTATTGTTTTTGCTCACGGAGATGTGGGTCTTTTCTGGGACCCGGCTTCTTTGATGATTACTGTTGTAGGTTCTATTTCCAGCCTTGTTACTTCAAATAATTTCAGCTATATAATGCAGATGCCGGCTGTGGCAAAATGGGCTTTTTTTGCTTCGGAAATGAATCCAAAGGACATGATTATAACTCTGGTTTCTTTTTCCGAAAAGGCCAGAAGGGAAGGGCTTCTTTCTCTGGAAGATGATCTTAATGAGCTGAATGATGATTTCCTGAAAAAGGGGATTCAGCTGGTCGTTGACGGAACAGATCCGGAACTTGTCCGCAGGATTATGGAGACAGAGCTGGAATACCTTATGGACCGTCATGACAAAGGAAAGAAACTCTTTGATGACTGGGGTTTTCTTGCTCCTGCCTTCGGTATGATCGGAACTCTGGTCGGTCTTATTCTTATGCTGGTAAATCTGGAAGACAAGGCTTCCATCGGTCCTGCCATGGCTACGGCTCTTATTACCACACTTTACGGATCCATTGTAGCCAACGTTGTCTGTATCCCTATCTCCAATAAACTGGATTTAAGAAACAAGCAGGAGATTCTTGTTAAGCTTATAATGATTGAAGGGACTCTGTCCATTCAGGCCGGAGACAACCCGCGTATTGTAAGGGACAAGCTGGTTGCATTCCTTGAACCGGGACAGAGAGAAGAGATCACCCAGGAAGTGGGAGGCGATTAATGGCAGTTAAGAAAAAAAAGCAGGAATCCGCCGGTACCCCTGCGTGGATGGTTTCCTGGTCCGATATGACCACACTGCTTCTTACTTTCTTTATTACAATGATGAGTTTTGCTGAAATTGAGGGAAAGGATTTTTATCTGGTGCTTTCCTCTTTTCGCGGGGCTCTGGGCATAATGACAGGCGGTTCCTCCCTGGGGCAGGGCAGACTGGAGGAAATGGGACTTACTGTAATGAGTCTTCCCTCTCCGAGCGAGGGAAGTGCTCTGGAAAAAAGTGTTAAAAATGCTGTTTCTCTCTTTAAACCGGAAATTTCCTCAAAAAGGGTAAGGATTACGGATGATGAGAGAGGACTTGTTATTTCTCTTTCAGGGGATGCGTTTTTTGATCCGGGAAGTGCGGTCCTTAAATCAGAAATACGTACGGTTCTGGACAAAGCAGGCAGCATTATCAATTCAGTTCCAAATCTGGTACGTATTGAGGGGCATGCAAGCAATACCCCTGTAGGGATATCTAAGAACAAGGGGTATGCATCGAACTGGGAACTTGCTTCGGCCAGAAGTGTAAATGCTCTCCGGTATCTTGAGGAAGAAAAGAATGTGGATCCGGAAAAACTTTCTGCTGTTTCCTTCGGAGAGCACAGACCTATGGACAATAATGACACTCCTGAAGGCCGTGCCTTTAACCAGAGAGTAGATATTGTAATTGTCAGGGACAGAGAACTGAAAAAATCTTCTTCTCAGGGCATAAAAAGACCTCTGCCGGATGAAGAATGGCGTTAGGTGAATAAATTAATTGACTAATTAATTAATGTCACTTATTATGTCGCATATGCGGGCTTTTATTCTGACGGCTTTCTGAGCTGCAGAAAAGAAAAAATCTGTTTTCTTATATCAAAAAAGGCGGAAACTTTATGGCTGATGAAGAAAGAGATGATCTTATAGAAGGTGAAGAGGAACAGACTGCTTCCGTCAATGCGGAATCCGGCAGCAAATCAAAGCTGGTAAAAATTCTGCTTATGGTGGCAGGCGGCATTCTGCTTGTTATTCTCATCTTCGGCATATCATATCTTGTTTCAAAATATGTTAGTGAAAAGAACTATGAAAAGAGGCAGGATATTGTTGCAGCTCCGGCTCCGCCTCCTCTGACAACATATGAGCTGCCGGTCTTTTCCAAGATGACTGCAGATGCTGATCCTCATCATCTTAAAATGCAGGTTTCTCTGGGATACGATGGAAGTCTGGAGCTCAGTACTGAACTGACCAAGAGGAAGGATGAACTCCTTCATGTTATAAATATTCTGCTGCAGGGAAAAGCCTATGAGGATCTTAACTCTGTTACAGGAATGGTTGAGCTGGGTGAAGAAATAAAGGCTCATGTAAATATGAGACTTACCAGCGGCAAAGTGCAGAGTGTTTTATTTAAAGAATTTATCGTAAACTGACGGTTTTGTAATTTTTATTGGAGGCCCCCATGGGTGACGGTTCATTATCACAGGACGAAATTGATGCTCTGCTTATGGAGAGTGATGATTCCGCTCCTCAGCAAAGCAAATCAGAAATGAATGCCATGCAGTCTGCTCCTTCTCTTATGAGAGAGCAGGCTGTTATGAGAGATCTGCTTGCCGGCATAGTGAGAGACGGTGCTCTGCCTTCCCTTTCTGTATTCTTCGGAGGGAAAAGCATTTCACTGTCCGGTGTGTATGCAGAAACCAGAAATTCCGGACAGCTGCTTGCTGAATTTCAGGGCCCCCAGGTTCAGGTGACTGTTGATTTTCAGGGGGCTGTCAACGGACATAACCTGATTGTATTCTCAAGAAATGATGCAGGCATATTAAGTTCACTGATGATGGGAAATCCCTCAGCAGGAAATGATGAGCTTACAGATGCCCACCTGAGTACAATTCAGGAATTTGTGAATCAGATGTTTTCCATGATCTGCAACCAGTTTTCAGGAAGACTTGGAAGTCCTGTAAATCCTTCTCCGGCAGTAATATCTTCTGCTTCTTCCTCAGCTGATCTTATGATGTCTATGGGAAATCTTCTCAAGGTAACATATGAGCTGAATATTGACGGTGAAGTTTCAGTTAAGATGTATCACATTATTGATGCATCTATTGCTTCTGCTGTTACTAATGCAGTAGACAGATCTTCCCAGTCTCTGCAGGGTGGAAATTTCGGAGGAACTTCTCAGTATCAGCAGTCTGCCGGAGGCTATCATCCTCAGTCCGATATAAGCTCCGTTAAATATCCTCAGTTCAGTGATCAGACCATTGCTCCTGTAATGACCAATGAAATGTCACTGCTGCTGGATGTTCCCATGACTCTTACAGTTGAGCTTGGGCGGACATCCAAGCTGGTCAAGGAAATTCTGGGACTTGGTGAAGGTTCCATTGTTGAGCTTGATAAACTGGCAGGTGAGCCTGTTGACCTTCTGGTAAACGGAAAGCTTTTTGCAAAGGGTGAAGTTGTTGTTATTGATGAAAATTTTGGTGTCCGTGTTACCGATATTGTAAGTCCTGACGAAAGATTTATTCAGGCAAAGCAGCAGTAGCCGTTTGAGTTTTGTGTGTTAAAGGTGAAAAATGTTTCGTATTCCGGGATGTGACATAAGACAGCTTGCAAAGAAAAAAGGCCCTGTTATGTACTTTGCTGTCCTGGCATGCCTTGCTGCTGTTTTTGTAATGTCTGGATCTTTTGGAGGGAAAAACGGCGCTGCAGAAACCGGAGCTGCTGTTTCAGTACAGACGGAAGCTGCTGCTTCAGCTGAAAAAATGCCGGAGGATCTTAATCCTGCAGGAAATTTTACAGAAGAAGATTTTAAGCCGAAGGCATCAGAAGATTCCTACGTATGGGATATTTTTAAACTCCTGGTGGTCCTGGGGATCATGGTTGGAGGCTTCTATTATTTTTTCAGATATGTGACCAGAAAAACAGGACTTAATGTCCACGGAGAAGATGTTATTCAGACTCTGGCAATGGTTCCTGTCGGACAGAATAAATATATTCAGGTTGTGGATCTGGCGGGCCGTATTCTGGTTCTTGGCATTACAGACGGAGGCATCAGCCTTATTACAGAGGTGACAGGGAGGGAACAGATTGACCGCATACATGTCATGAGCTCCAGAACAAAACCTGCACCTGGACCGGCTGCCGGATTTCAGGACTACCTTAAGGAACAGCTGGGCCGTCAGGTAATCAGATTCGCAGAACGATTTGAAAAAAAATCCGGACCTGTCCCGGAAGAAAAACAGGAATCATCTGATTCTGCTGTTTCAGGTGAAAAGGAAATGAATTTTCTGAAACAGCAGAAGTCCAGACTTAAAGACCTGGGAAGGTATAAAAATGAATAAGCCTGCAGTTCTTCTTATTGCCGGGATCCTGCTGTTTGTTCCTGTGATTGTTTCTGCACAGACTGCAGGCGGAGTTCAGATGCCCATTCCTAAAATCGCCTTTGATATAGAAGCAGCAAAATCACCTAAAGATGTTGCCCTGAGCCTGCAGATTCTTTTTCTGCTGACCATACTTACGCTGGCTCCATCCATTATCCTTATGGTAACATCCTTTACCAGAGTCGTAATTGTTCTGGATTTTGTTAAACGTGCACTGTCTCTGCAGCAGATGCCGCCTAATCAGGTGATTGTGGGGCTGGCTCTTTTCCTTACGGTTTTTATAATGGCACCGACTCTGCAGGAGATTAACAATGATGCACTGCAGCCCTATCTGAAAGGAAAACTGAATAATGAACAGTTTATAGAAAAGGGAGTGGCTCCCATTCGTCAGTTTATGTTTAAACAGACCAGGGAAAAGGATATTGCTCTTTTTGTGAATCTGGCAAAGATAGAAAAGCCAAAGAACAGGGATGATGTGCCTACCTACTGTCTGATTCCTGCTTTTATGATCAGCGAGCTCAGGATTGCCTTTGAAATAGGGGTTTATCTGTTTTTTCCGTTTATTGTTATTGATATGATTGTGGCAAGTGTTCTTATGGCCATGGGTATGATTATGCTTCCGCCGGTCATGATATCGCTGCCTTTTAAACTGGTGCTTTTTATTCTGGTTGACGGATGGAATCTTCTGACATACGAGCTTGTCAGATCATTTGGGTGATTTTTTTCTTTTTTTGATGAGACATAATCATTCTGACTGAAAACTTTTTTTAGTGCAGGGAAGGGGGGAAATATGACAGAACTGACGGTTATGAAACTTTTAAGGGATTCTCTTATGGTAACCCTTGTCGTTTCCGCTCCTGTCCTGATTGTGGGCATGCTTGTAGGTCTTATTGTTGCCATTTTTCAGACAACAACTTCCATTCAGGAACAGACTCTTACTTTTGTTCCGAAGATTGCAGCTATTTTTGCTGCCATGATTTTTCTCTGGTCCTGGATGGTAAGAATGCTTTCAGATTATACTCTGAATATTTTTGACCTCATAGGAAAGATTGGAACAGGCGGATGAGCTATTTCGTTTATCATTTTCAGGTATTCCTGCTGATTCTTTTCCGCATGAATGCCATGTTTATGACAGCGCCTTTTTTTTCCAGCGGGATCATCCCTTTCAGACTGAAGGCAATTCTTTCCTTTCTGGTTACACTGATTGTTTTTCCGGTTGTGGCCGCAAAAGGATGGAATATTTCTCCGGATACAGGCATTTATTATCTGCTGGTGCTGAAGGAGATTTCCATAGGTCTTTTTATAGGCTTTATGGTTTCTGTTATTTTTGCTGCTTTTCAGCTTTCTGGTCAGTATTTTGCTGTCCAGATAGGCTTTGGCATAAATGAGGTCCTGGATCCTCTGTCACAGATATCGGTTCCTCTCATAGGACAGATGAAGAATCTGATTGCACTTCTGGTGTTCCTTTCCATGAACGGACATCACTTCCTCATCAGTGCAGTATACAGATCCTATGAACTGGTGCCTGTTTTTGACATAGGACGGGAATCATCAGGCAGACTTTTAGAATACATGGCATACTCTTTCAGCGGTATGTTTATTGTAGCAATGAAGATTGCACTGCCTGTTGTGGGCACGGTTTTTTTAATTTCTGTCAGTCTTGGGGTTCTTGCAAAGGCGGCTCCGCAGATGAACATTATGATGATGGGATTCCCTTTCAAGATAATGGTGGCTTTCGGAGTGCTTCTTCTTTCCAGCCCTTTGATTGTAAGGATTATTCATGTGTCACTGGACAGAACTTTTGTTTTTGTAACGAGGATAATGCAGCACTGGCCCGGAACGTAGAGGCCTGTTTCTGCCTGTTGAAATGGAAGATTTTATTGAACTGAAAAGGGCTCCGCTGATTGAAGGTTTCCGCTTTGATCTTCAGCTGTTTGCTGCTGAAGATGAAGGCAGAACTGAACTGCCTTCCGAGAAAAAACTCAGGGAGGCCAGAGAAAAAGGTCAGGTGGCAAAGACAACCGAACTGCCTCAGAGTCTGGTTGTAGTTTTCGGAGTGCTGGCTGTTTTCTTTTTTGCATCGTGGATTTTTAATACATCTGCAGAGGTCATAAAATATTATCTGTCTTCTTTTTCAAAGATGCATCTTACGGAAAGAAGCCTGTATCTGGATTTTATTTTTACAACATGGGAATCGGCAAAAGTGATGATGCCGGTTTTTGCGGCAGGAATCCTTGCAGCAGTGATAGGCAATACAGCTCAGGTGGGCTTTCAGTTTTCATCTCACCCTCTGAAAATGGATCTGTCTAAGATCAAGTTTGATCCTGCTACTGTTTTAAAGAAAATCTTTTTTTCAAAACAGGTGGGAGCAAACCTGTTAAAGTCAGTTGCCAAGGTCCTGGCTATAGGTATTACAGCCGGTCTTATCATTACAGGAGATTTTGACAAAATGATGTCAACTCCGGATATTTCTCTGGGAACGGCGCTGAATCTTATACTGACCGGAGCCATGAAGATTATCATCTGGGCCTCGGTCATTCTGCTTGTTCTTGCTGTACCGGATTATTTTTTCCAGAAAAAGGAATTTATTGAATCCATGAAGATGTCAAAGCAGGAAGTAAAGCAGGAACTGAAAGAATCCATGGGGGATCCTCATATCAGGGCAAGACAGCGTGATTTAATGAGGGATCTTCTGACGAACAGTCTTATTACTGAAGTGCCAAAGGCTGATGTTGTGGTAACAAATCCTACACATTTTGCAGTTGCACTTCTCTTTGACAGCAGGACCATGAGTGCACCGACAGTGACTGCCAAAGGTCAGGACAGCATTGCTCTGAGGATAAGACAGATTGCAAGAGAGCATAATGTTCCCATGATTGAGAACAGGCCTCTTGCCCAGCAGCTTTACAGAACCATAGAGGTGGGAGAGATGATCCCTCCGGAACTGTTTCATGCTGTGACAGTAGTATATGCAGAGCTGCCTAAATTCAGGCAGGCCGTATAGGAGGTGAAGTATGGCAGGTGAAAAAACATCCGTTTTATCTTTATCAGGCCTTCAGTGGATGAAACAGACCGATATCCTTATGGGTATAGGCATAATTACAATTGTAGCCATGCTGATTATCCCTCTGCCTACATTCCTGCTGGACTTTTTTATGGCCGTCAGCATAATGCTGGGACTGCTTATTCTGATGATCGTCATGTATATTAAAAAGCCCAACGAGTTTTCTATTTTCCCGTCTCTGCTTCTTATTACCACTGTGTTCCGTCTGGCTCTGAACGTTTCATCAACCAGACTGATACTTCTTAACGGAGCATCTTTTGACGGAAAAATAATCAGAAGTTTCGGACAGTTCGTTGTGGGCGGCAATTATATTGTCGGTTTTATTGTCTTTATAATTCTTGTTGCAGTTCAGTTCATTGTCATCACAAAAGGTGCTACCAGAACAGCAGAAGTATCTGCCAGATTCACTCTGGATGCTCTGCCTGGAAAACAGATGAGCGTGGATGCAGATATAAGCAGCGGACGTCTTTCTGAAGAAGAGGGAAGGAAGAAAAAAGAGGAGATTCAGCAGGAATCAGATTTCTACGGGGCCATGGACGGAGCCTCAAAATTCGTTCAGGGAGATGTAAAGGTCGGCATCATCATCACCATCATCAATCTGATAGGCGGTTTTGCTGTAGGCATGGTTCTCCGTGGTGAAAGTTTTGATGTCGCTCTTAAGACCTATACTCTTCTCAGCATAGGTGACGGCCTTGTAAGCCAGATTCCTTCTCTGCTGATCACTACCGCCACAGGTATCATTGTAACAAGAGCTGTGTCTGACAATAATCTGGGAAGCCAGATTGGCGAACAGCTCATGACTTCCCAGCCCAGAGCCCTGTATATTACAGCAGCAGCTCTTGGCGGAGCCGTAATTATTCCCGGCTTTCCGAAAATTCCACTGATCCTGCTCTCTGCAGGTCTGGCATCTCTGGGCTATGTCCTGTCCAAAAAAGCAAAGGAAACTGTTATTTCCGAAACAAGACGACAGCAGGAGACTGCAGCAAGAGAAAGAAAGCCGGAATCTGTTGTGGAAAATCTCCGGCTGGATCCTCTGGAAGTGGAACTTGGAGTGGAGCTTATTCCTCTTGTTGATGAAGATCAGGGAGGAATTCTTCTGGAACGTATTGCCAATATCAGAAAGCGCAGTGCTCTGGAAATGGGGCTTATTGTCCCTCAGGTAAGAATCAGGGACAATCTGGAACTGCCGCCTCAGACCTATTCTATCCTCATAAAAGGAGTGGAGGTTGCCAGAGGCACTCTTCAGGTCGGAAAACTTATGGCAATGGATTCAGGCTCTGTTGCTCCTGATTCAAAAATTGAAGGCACTGAGTTTACAGAACCTGTTTTCGGACTGAAGGCAATATGGATAGATTCTGCAAAGAAATCTGTTGCTGAAATAAGAGGCTACAGCGTCATCGACTGCCCGACTATCATTGCAACTCATTTTACTGATATCATAAAGAAGAATGCAGCAGAAATTCTTGGCAGACAGGAAGTCAAGGAGCTTATCGAAAATCTCCGTGCCGGCTATCCTGCAGTTGTGGATGAACTGGAATCCAAAAAAGACAGAATCGGTCTTGGTCTTATTCAGAAAGTCCTTCAGAATCTGCTGAAGGAACAGGTTTCCATTAAAAACATGCTGACAATTGTGGAAACCATTATTACATATTCAGATGCCGGACTGGGAAGAGCTGATGCTGATGTTATGACAGAATATGTCCGTGCGGCCCTGAGCCGTCAGATCAGTTCTTCATATGCAGATGACAGAGGCAATATAAATGTCATAACAGTGGATCCGGAAATCGAAAGTGCAGTAAGAAACGCTCTTGCTTCCGATCCTGTTGAGGGAAGCATCCTCACACTGTCGCCTGAAGATCACAGTCTTATAGTAAATGTGCTCATAAAGGCATACAGGGAAGCAGTAGACAGACTGGACAGAGGAGCAAATCCTCCGGTCTTTCTTGTTTCACCGCATATACGCAGCATAGTCTTTTCAATGCTGGAAAGGGAATTCTCTTCTGCAGAGAACGGACATTCTGTTCCATCCGTTCTTTCATATAATGAGATCCCGGGTAATATTCATCCTCAGGTAGCGGCTTCGGCTCTGCTTCCTGAAGAATAGGAAATAAAAAACAGAAAAGATAACTGAACAGGAGAATAATATGGACTATAAAGTAATCAAAGCAAAAACATATACAGAAGCCATGAGCGAAATGAAAAAGCTCTACGGAGACAATGCTCTTGCCATAAATCATAAGAAAGTCAGAGTAGGCGGTCTGATGAATTCCCGTTTCCTTGCAAAGGAAATGGTGGAGCTGACAGTAGGCATCCC
Source organism: Spirochaetota bacterium (assembly GCA_045600925.1). Classification (GTDB taxonomy): domain Bacteria; phylum Spirochaetota; class UBA4802; order UBA4802; family UBA5550; genus JAZRYV01. Next base: position 9,548 of record JAZRYV010000305.1, on the reverse strand, counting down.
TGAATCAAGGGCTGCAAGGATCACTTCTTCCAGAGGAGGGAAGATAGACTACACAGTCGGTGAGAAAAAAGAAAACCTCAGCCAGCTTTTAAAAAATGCAGAGGATCTGAAAAAGGAAGTGAAGTCCGGAGCTTCCTCTGCAGGAGATTCCATTAAAAATGTTCTGGAATCAATCAGCAGAATGAACGGCATGGCAGAAAAAACCGCACCGGAGAAGAAAACAGTCCAGACAAAACAGGAAACAGCTTCAGGACTGGAAAGACAGTCATCAGACAGACTGGCAGGCCTTGAAAAAAGCATTGAGGAATTAAAGGCAGCATTTGAAGGATTTGCTTCTTCCGGAAAAAGTTCAGTCAGAGAATCAGCATCGGAGGAGTCTGAGGTTCTGGAAAAATATGCCGGAATCCTCAGAGACAATGATTTTGAAGAAAAAGAACGTGCTGATATTTTGAAGGAAATACGGAATACAGTCAGTCCGGATGACCTTAAAGATGAAGTTAAAATAGAGAAAAGTCTCAGGGAACTGCTGAAAAGCCGTATCACTGTTTCCGGCCCTATAAATCCTGGAAACAGGAAGAAGATCATAATGTTCATGGGGCCTACAGGTGTAGGAAAGACTACAACACTTGCAAAAATGGGAGCTCTCTATGCTCTCAGGGACAATAAAAAGGTTCTGTTTATTACTCTGGATAACTACAGAATAGCAGCAACAGAGCAGCTTAAAAAATATGCAGAGATTATACGTATCCCTGTTCTGGCTATAAATGATCAGAAAGAATTCAGGGAGGCAGTGGAGAACGGAAAGGCAGATGTGATCCTTGTGGATACTGCCGGAAGGAGCTACAGGAATCAGATGAAGATAGCTGAAATCAAAGCCTTTGCTGATCAGGTGTCATATGATTTGGAAAAAGTTCTGTGCGTATCTGCAAATACAAGAAAGAATGATGTTATTGAAGTATTCCGTGCTTTTGATGCAGTGAATTTCAACAGTGTAATAATTACCAAAGTTGATGAGGCTTCTAATGTTGGGAATATTGTAAGTGCTGCCGATAAGTATAATAAGCCTGTTTCTTATTTTACAAACGGTCAGGAAGTTCCGAATGATATTGCAGTTGCGGATTCAGACAGGCTTGTAAATCTCATGATGGGCGAAAATTCTATATAGAAAAAGACGTTTCAACGGGAGGTCTTTGTGGATCAGGCTGCTAATCTCAGAAAACTGGTTCTGGAAAAAGGTGTGTCAACCGGAAAAACCCGGACTATTGTAATAACCAGCGGAAAGGGCGGGGTCGGAAAGACAAGTCTTTCTGCCAATCTTGCCATTGCCTTAAGAAAGACAGGTGCATCTGTTACACTTCTTGATGCAGATCTTGGTCTTGCCAATATCAATATTGTATTCGGCATTATGCCAAAGTATAATCTGTATCATGTAATCAAGGGGAAAAAGTCACTCCGGGACATCGTAATAGAACTTCCGGAAGGCATAAAGATCATTGCAGGGGCCTCCGGTTTTCATCAGCTTGCCAATCTGGATGTTAAGCAGAGAAACGAGTTCATCAGCAGCTTTTCAGATCTTGAGGCTGATGACTACATGATTATTGATACAGGTGCAGGAGTTTCACAGAATGTTCTCAGCTTCGTTATGGCATCGGACGAGGTCTTTGTAGTTACAACTCCTGAACCTACAGCCATTACAGATGCCTACGGCATGATAAAGGCCATTGCGGCACAGTCCTGTGAAAAAAATATAAAGCTCATTGTAAACAGGGCCCAGTCAGTATCAGAGGCCAGAAAAGTCGCTGACAGGGTTATAAACATTGCCAGTCAGTTTCTGAACATAAAGGTGGAAAGTCTTGGCTTTGTATTTGATGATGCGGTGGTGTCAAAATCTGTCCGCAATCAGAAACCTTTTATAATCAGCTATCCTAAATCCAAGGCTGCTGGATGCATCTCAATTATTGCAGACAGGATTGCAAACAGAACATTTGCCGAGGCGAAGGGTTCTGGAATGGGATCATTCTTTAAAAGGATAATTAAAGGTTCCGGGGCAGAGGATAAAATATCAGAAGAAGGAAAATAAGACATAATACTTTTCCGGTCTGAACATCTGAAAAACACTTGATTTGCAGGGACAGTTTGCAGTAATGTTTTCCTTCATGCTGTTTCTGTATGGATTTGTAATAGTCATTGACAGAGTATGAGACTTAATTTTATAAAAGAAACAGGAACAGAGGTTAAAACAGCAGGAATCTTTGCTGCAGCAGCACTTGTAATTTCGCTTCTGACCGGCTTTCTGTCAGGAATAGGAGCCGGAACAGTGATTTTAAGATCTTTTTTGGCACTTGTAATTTTTGCCTGTCTGGGGTTCGGTGCAGCATGGATTCTTAAAAAATTTGTTCCTGAGCTGGTGTCAGGTTTTTCAGGATCTTCTGATGATGCTGATGAGGTCAAGGAAAGTGCTCAGGATGTATCAGATCATGAGAATGATTCCGGTTCTGAACAGGCAGAGATCCAGACTGAGGATTCCGGCAGCGAAGCCGGAGACAGCGGATTCTCGGAGTTAAGCGGAAAAGATTTTCCTTCTGTCAGCAGTACAGGAACATCCTCTGATGACGGCGTGGAAAATCAGAATGTGAGTATGGGAAAGCATATAGTTTCGAATGATGAAAATTCTTTTGGATATGATCCTGAAACGATGGCCATGGCTGTCAGGACTATGATTAAGAAAGATGAGTAGGAATCCGGTAAAGGAGTATGGACACAAAAACTATTGCAAAGTATGATGCTCAGGATGAAGATAAACTCTGGAAGAGTTATATCAAAACTCAGGATGTGAGCATAAGGGATTATTTTGTAGTTAAATATGCCCCCCTTGTAAAATTTGTGGCAGGCAAGGTCGTAACCGGAATGCCCAACAATATTGAGTACGATGATCTTGTATCCTATGGAGTCTTCGGCCTGATTGATGCAATAAGCAAGTTTGATCCTTCAAGAGGAATAAAATTCAAAACCTATGCCACAACCAGAATACGCGGTGCAATTTTTGATGAACTCCGTTCCATAGACTGGATTCCCCGCTCAATACGTTCCAAAGCCAAGCAGATAGAAATGATCATATCAGAACTGGAAAACAAGCTGGGACGGACTGTTGAAGACGAGGAAATCGCTTCTGAAATGGGAATGTCTGTGGATGAATTCCAGTCTCTTCTCAACAAACTCAGCGGAACATCCATGCTTTCACTGAACGATATATGGCATATGGGTGATGACAGCGACGAACTGTCCATCCTTGAAACTCTGGAAGCTCCGTCAGATCTCAAACCGGACGTTGTTATAGAAAAAGAGGAGATCAAGGAGCTCATAAAGCAGTCCATAGCAAAACTTCCTGACAAGGAAAAGAAAGTAATTATTCTTTACTATATTGAAGACCTGACACTGAAGGAAATAGGTGAAATTCTGGAAGTAACAGAAAGCCGTGTTTCTCAGCTTCATACAAAGGCCATAATGAGGCTGAGAGGAAGGCTTGGCAGAATAAAATCCAGCATAGTTGATTAGAATGGGAAGCGTAAAAGGATTTCTCCGCAGTTTAGACATATCTGTACAGGATGAACCTGACGACAGGGCTGTCGAAGTCTATGCAGATTCTTTAAAACAGGCACTGGAAATGGCCTCGGAAGAACTGGGAGTTTCAGTTTCCATGCTGGACTATGATATCCTGGAAAAAGGCAGTGACGGTTTTTTCGGCATAGGACGTCAGCCGTACCATATTATAATACGTCCGGTTCCTCAGGCTGAGCCTGATATGGATTTTCAGGCTCTTACACGCAGATTTACCCCTGAAGCAGAAAACTTTGACATTCCTGAGAACTTTGACGAAGATTCAACGTTTAAAATTCGTGTAACTAAAACCGGAATATGGTTTACAGCCTATCCTCCCAAAGGCAAGGGACTGCCTCTTGACGGAGCGACAGTCAGAAATCAGCTTGCTTCCATGCGTATAGAAAAATACAATAAAATCAATCTTGACAAGGCTGTGAAGAAGATGACAGGCAAGCCTGTTCGGATAGGAGACTGGGTGGCAGATCCTGAACTGGACGGCACAATGTCTGTCAGAATTTCAGACAATTCCATGAAGGCCTTTGTCACTTTTACTGCTCCCAGATACAGCGGATGCCATCTGGAATATACTGAGGTCATTGAGGAGCTTAAGCTCAACGGAGTCGTTTTCGGTTTCAGGGAAGGGGAGATTGATGATTATCTGAACAGGATGGAATACGGGAAGCCTCTTCTGGCTGCAGAAGGACAGTTTCCTGTTCCGGGAAAGGATGCATATATAGACTACAGGGTTTCCGTGGATAAATCCGGTGTCAGGTTCGAAGAAGACGAAAACGGGAAGGTCGATTTTAAAAATCTGGAACTTCTGGAAAATGTTACAGCCGGCCAGCTCCTTGCAGTAAAAGTTCCTGCAGAAGAAGGTATTGAAGGACATACTGTAACAGGAAAGGTTCTTGAAGTAAAGGAACCTAAGGATACAGAGATAAATCACGGCAAGGGAACAATTCTTTCCGAGGACGGAACAGAGCTGACGGCTGAAATCAACGGCCAGGTCGTGTTCAAGAGAGGTGTCATCAGCGTTGAGCCTGTCTATATGGTTAACGGAGATGTGGGACTGCAGACCGGAAATATTGTATTCCTTGGTGCAGTTGTTGTAACAGGAAGTGTTCAGGATAACTTTTCCGTAAAGGCCAGCGGAAACATTGAGGTCCGCGGAACTGTTCAGAAGGCCTCTCTTGAAGCAGACGGTGATGTTATTGTTCATCAGGGAATAACAGGACGCGACGGTGCAAGAATCGAATCCCTGGGCGGAAGCGTTTTTGCAAAGTTCATTCAGAATGCATATATTTCCGCATCAAACGATGTTATTGTTCCGGAAGGAATAATGCACAGTGATGTTGATGCCGGAAACAGAGTCATCAGCAGTGGACGGCGTGCAAAAATAGTCGGCGGTACAATCCGGGCTGAAAACGAAGTAAACTCCAGATTCATAGGAGGGGAAGGAGCTGCCAGGACTGATATCATGGTAGGGGTTGCTCCCAGACTGCTTCAGAGGATTGCTGATCTGAAAAAACAGAAAGAAGAAACAGACAGCGAAATTGAACGTCTGTCTATGGATATAAAAACTCTCCAGAGTCAGCAGGGTTCCGGCAGATTTACAGATGAAAAGCAGCAGATGCTGGATGACTATACTGACAGAGTGGAAAAACTTCAGGAAACAAAGACAGAGGTGGATTCTGAGCTGGAAGAGAGGAATGAGTACCTCAGTCAGCTTGAGCCAAAAGGCAAGGTGTGTATTGAAAAAACTCTGTATCCCGGAGTGGATCTTTTCTTTGCAGGTGCTGATGAGCCTTTCCGTGTTCAGGATGAATATCACTACATAACCTTCGGGCTGGACAACGGTCTCATAATGCCCCTGCGTGAGTATGAAGCTCCTGTAGCCACAGAAGGCGACAGCAGAATACGTACTGTTCTGACCAGAAAGAGAAGGCACCGGGGGGCATAATGTCAGTTGCTCCGATTGATCTTCAGATCAACATGAACCGCCTTTACGATGCAGGAAAGGCAGAGCAGGAAAGAAACATGGCAGCCTCTGAGCAGGTTCGTATTCTGGACGATGAAGCAGCGAAGGCTTCTGCTCTTAAAAAAGACCGTCTGGACGAATCAAAAAAATTCGGTGAGACCATAGATGCAGCTGCGGACAGGGAAAAGAAAAAGAACAGATCCGGATCCGGAGACGGAAGCAAAAAAAAAGAAAAAAAAGTTATTTCATCCGGGCTGTCAAAGGACAGCAGACTTGGCAATATAATAGATTTTTTAAGGTAATCTTTCAGACAGCAGAGGAGACATAATGCAGTTTCTGTTACTGGTCCTGGTTAATATAGTCATGGCAGGAATTTTTTATCTTGTCATCAGTCTTAAGCTGGAAAAGTCCGCCTCAGAGTTTCGGCAGCAGCGGCTGAGGAAGGAAATGGATGACATGCTCAGGGAATTCAATGCAGCTGCTGATGCTCATATATCAAGGCTTGAGGCCAGAATAAAGGCAGCCAGAACAATTCTGGAACAGACCGGGGGGATGAAAACACTTGATGTGGTTTCTGCCCCTGAGCCGGAATCCGCTGAAAAAACAGAGGGTCCCGGTCCGGAATCAGTTCAGGAGCATCCGGCCGCGGCTTCCCTTCCTGATTTTAAGGATATCCTTGCAGGAGCAGTGTTTCCGGCTGTTGAAAAAATTACCGGCATGGTAAAAAGCGTTAAGAAAAGCCGTGACCGGAAGACAGAGATCAGAAAACAGCAGGCAGAAACCGGTTCCGGGAGTGAAACAGCGGAGATCATCCGTGAGCTGAAAAAGATGGATTTTTTCCGTCAGCAGCACCATCATGCAGAAGAAATAAAAGAAGAAACAGAACAGGAATCTTCAGCTGAAAAAGAACTTCTTTTTTCTGACACAGAGCTCGCAGAAATGTTTGCATCAGCAGAAGACCGGTATGTTCTTATAAACAGGCTGCTTAACATGGGATATGAAGCGGAAAGAATCATAAGGACTTCCGGAATGCCGGCAGGGGAAGTTCGGCTGATGATAAATCTTATGCAGGAACAGGTTCAGGACGGTCAGGCCTGACAGGAGAAATTTATGGAAAGCATGACAGGATATTCATTTATCGAGCAGAAGTCCGACAGATGTTCTTTTTCAGTGGAGATAAAGTCTCTGAATTCCAGATATTCCGAATTCTTTGTAAATGTGCCAAGACTTCTGAAGAATGAAGAGTATGAACTGGAGAATATTCTGAAAAATTCTTTTTCCAGAGGAAAGGTTGAACTTAACATAGATATCTTTGAATGGAATGATGCTGCTCCTGCTTATATAAACAGGGAAGCTGTCATAAGATACTATAAGGAGCTTGCTTCAGTCAGGAAAGAGCTTAAGCTCACTGAACCTCTTCCTCTTGAATCTGTTCTCAGGCTTGACGGTGTTACAGTGAGGACAAAATCCGGCCTTACAGACACTCTGAAAAAAGACATTTACAAAGCTGTGGAAAAAGCAGTGAAGAACACAATTGCCATGCGCAGGAAGGAAGGCCGGAGTACGGGGGCTGATCTTTCTGCAGCAGTAAAGGTCATAGCAGAACGTATTGCTGTCATCAGAAAACTTGCAGCTGCTTCATCCGCTGCAAAACAGGAACAGCTTCGTAAAAGAATAGCAGATATAACAGGAAACAAAACAGATCCCAGAATTTTTTCTGAAATAGCACTGCTTGCAGAAAAACTCGATATAAACGAGGAACTGGTCCGTCTTTCAGATCATATAAAAAAATTCCGGACAGTGATGAAGGAAGACGGCCAGACAGGCAAAAAACTTGATTTTATTGCTCAGGAAATGTTCCGTGAAATAAACACAGTCGCATCAAAAACATCTGATTCAGGCATCGCCCACAATGTAATAGATGTTAAGAATTATATAGATAAAATTCGTGAACAGTGCAGAAATATTATATAGTTCCGGAGAGAAAATGAAGACCAATCTAATAAATATCGGCTTTGGAAATGTAGTTGTTGCGGAAAGAGTAATTGCTGTCATTACACCGGCCTCTGCTTCCGGTAAAAGGCTCAGGGATGAAGCCAGGGACAACAATGTTCTTGTGGATGCAACTCATGGCAGGAAAACACGTTCCATAATAATTATGGACAGCAGGCATATTGTCCTTTCTGCCATGCAGCCGGAAACTATAGCCAACAGACTGGGAGGCGGCAGTGAAGAATGATTTTTCCATTGTAATTTCAGCTCCTTCCGGAGCAGGCAAGACAACCATCATCCGTGAAGTCATGAAGGAACTGCCTGACATGGAATTTTCAGTTTCCACTACCACCAGAGCTCCAAGACCAGGTGAAACTGACGGAAAGGATTATTATTTTGTATCTGAAGATGAGTTCAGAGCCATCCGGGATTCGGAGGGCTTTCTTGAGTGGGCTCTGGTACACGGAACCTTTTACGGTACAGGCAAAAAAGAGATTGACAGAATAAAAAGTTTCGGAAAAATCCCTTTGTTTGACGTGGATGTGCAGGGAAGCCGTTCTCTCCGTGGAAAACTGGGAGACGCCATACACATCTTTATAACTCCTCCCTCTCTCAGTGAACTGGAGAAGCGTCTCCGGAGCAGAAATACGGAAACCGAAGAGCAGATTCAGCGGAGGCTGAAGGATGCAGAAGAGGAGATCAGACAGTATTCTTTTTTTGATTATGTAATTGTAAACGATGATCTTCCCGGGGCTGTCCTGAATTTTAAATCCATCATTATGGCAGAAATGAGCAGAACACACAGAATGGCAGGGAAAGTTGATCATATAACGGAGGAAGGACAGTGTTAATTTCTTTAGACAAACTTATGAAGTATGCAGAAAACAGATATGTATTCACAAAGGCAGGCATGGAAGCCGTGGACAGAGTAAAAAACATGGATGACTATCCGGAATCCGATGTTACATGGAAAGTAGTTCCTAATGTTCTTAAGCTTATGCTTGATGAAAAACTTCAGTTTGACTACAGTCCGGAAGAACAGCCTGAAGACAGGGCGGATAATTAGAGGCTGTCATCCGGGCTTTAGTTATCGCGGGACCAACTGCATCCGGGAAAACGGATCTGTCTTTGTCCCTTCCGCCGGATCTTTTTGAAATAGTTTCCTATGATTCGGTTCAGATCTACAGATATCTTGATATCGGAAGCGGCAAGCCTGATTGTGAAGAGAGAAGCCGCATAAAACATTACTGTATTGATATTGCAGATCCTGATGAGGATTTTACTGCTGGAGATTTTGTCCGCTGTGCAGAGGACGCCTGCAGAGAGATTTCTGAAAAAGGGAAGATCCCTGTCTTCGTAGGAGGCACAGGTTTTTATCTGGATGCCTTTTTTCAGGGGCTGTCCGGTATTCCTGATATTTCCAGGGAGGTGAAAGAATCAGTGAAGGCCAGACTGGAGAAAAAAGGTCTGTCTGCTCTGTATGAGGAACTTAAACTGGCAGATCCTGACTTTGCCGGCTCTATTCATCCGAATGACAGACAGCGTGTTCTCAGGGGGCTGGAAGTTCTGGAAGGAACCGGAAGTCCCATAAGCAGGTTTTATGCAGGCAGACAGGGACATGAAAGTGATGATACTTTCTATATTGGTCTTTGGGTTGAAAGGGAAAAACTCATTGAAAAAATCAGCGCCAGGGTGGATTCTATGATCAGCAGAGGGTTCATTGAGGAAGTTGAAAATATCAGAAAAATGGGGTATGGTCCGGAACTTAAAGCCATGAAAACGATCGGTTATCTTGAACTGAACATGTATCTTGACGGGCTCATAGACATAGAAAAAGCCATAGAAAACATAAAAACAGAAACAAGACGATATGCAAAAAGGCAGATGACCTGGTTTCGCAGAAACAGCAGAATAAAATGGTACAGCCCTGATGATGACATCACGGGAGCAGTGCTGCCTTTATTTGAAAAATAAGAAT
>JAZRYV010000304.1:0-6292 GCA_045600925.1 Spirochaetota bacterium | reverse complement strand
CCGGACTCTTCGGAGGTGCCGGGGTAGGCAAGACTGTTCTTATCCAGGAACTTATTAATAACGTTGCTCAGCAGCATGGCGGTTATTCAGTTTTTGCCGGTGTAGGAGAACGTACCCGTGAAGGTAATGACCTGTGGCTTGAAATGCAGGAATCAGGCGTTATCAAAAAGGCATGTCTCGTATACGGACAGATGAATGAACCACCCGGAGCACGTCTTCGTATTGCTCTTTCAGCTCTGACAATGGCAGAATATTTCCGTGATCAGTCAGGACGTGACGTTCTGCTGTTCGTTGACAATATTTTCCGTTTCTCTCAGGCCGGATCTGAAGTATCAGCTCTGCTTGGTCGTGTACCTTCTGCTGTAGGTTATCAGCCTACACTGGCTACAGAAATGGGTCAGCTTCAGGAGCGTATTACATCAACAAAGAACGGTTCCATTACTTCCGTACAGGCAGTATATGTTCCTGCTGATGACCTTACAGACCCTGCACCTGCAACAGCTTTTATTCACCTGGATGCTCAGACGGTTCTTTCCCGTCAGATTGCAGAAAAAGGAATTTATCCGGCAGTTGACCCGCTGGAATCCTCTTCACGTCTGCTGTCCGCTGAGCTTGTTGGCCAGGAACATTACGATGTAGCCATGGAAGTTAAACGTATTATTCAGCGTTACAAAGACCTTCAGGATATCATCGCTATTCTTGGTATGGATGAGCTTGGAGAAGAGGACAAGCTGCTTGTTCAGCGTGCTCGTAAGATAGAGAGATTCCTGTCACAGCCGTTCTTTGTTGGAGAACAGTTTACAGGTACTCCCGGAAAATATGTTAAGCTGGAAGATACCATCAGAAGTTTTAAAGCTCTGATATCCGGTAAATATGACCATCTGCCGGAACAGGCCTTCTACATGGTTGGCGATATTGACGACGCTGAGGCAAAGGCGAAAAAATTACAGTCAGGTAACTAAAAATGAGCGGAATTATAGACTGCAGCATACTTACTCCTGAAAAAACTCTCTACGAGGGACAGGTCGATTTTGCCGTAGTTCAGGCTCATGACGGGGAGCTTGGTTTTATGTCAGGTCATGCCCCTCTTATTTCCAAGCTTGGAAATGGAGAGTTAAGACTGAAGCATAAAGATTCTGTTGAATACATGGTTATCGAAGGCGGTATTGTTGAGATAAAAAACAACAGGCTTATCGTCCTTGCTGAAAGTGCCTTTAAGAAAGAAGAACTTGATAAGGCTGCCCTTGAGGCTGAACTTGAGGAAGTTAAGGCTTCCGCAGCAGGTCTGGAAAAATTCTCTGAAGAGAAGGCTGAGCTGGATCTGAAAAAGGAAAAAATCAGGGCCAGACTGAAAGTTGCTCTCAGGTAACATCTCAATTATTGAAATAAAAAAAGGCTGCCCGAAAGGACAGCCTTTTTTTATTTGTGCAAAAAAGATATTGCAAAAAGAAAAGGAGCCTTTTATTTATTGTCATAAAAGATTTCTCTTTTCTGTGAGGACAAAGTGGAAGACATCAGCGAAAAAATCATTCATCTGGAAGAAAGCGAACTGGATCCTGTTCTGGTAGAGGAAGGGGACGGGGCAGCTGATTTTGTAAAAAGCAGGATCCCGGATGAGAAATCTGAAAGTGAAGCTCCAGAACTGAAGAGTATGCGTCTTTTCATGGACGGTTCTGAAGGTGCTGTGGATTATGCCAGCCTGTATGATGTTGACACTGTTCTCATCAATGCAAAGGAAAAGAAATGGCTTCTGGATCAGGCTCTGCTGGCCATTATGGGAGAGACCGGCTGTTCATCTGCATCTGTTCTTGAAAAAAAAGAAGAAGGAAAATGGAATGTTCTTTTTTCAAAGGGAATACAGCTGGATGCTTCTGATTTCTTTCTGGATGACAGCGGATTCATCAGTCTGCTTAAGGAAGACGGGAAGCTTATTGACATGGACAGCTTCAGGGATGTGGAAAAATATTCCGGAGACTATGTGGAGTGTCTTTCTATAGGCGGAAGATATATGGTGCCGGTTTTTTTTGAAAGTGAACTGTCTGCAGTTTTTGTCCTTGGTGATATGCTGGAAGAACACACCTCTGAAAAAGTCACCGGTTTTATAACCCATGTCTGCAGGGTTACCGGTGTTATGCTGAATTTTTTCAACAGACTGATTCTTGCTGAAAAGGAGGCTGGTGAATTCAGAAAAAGGGAAAGTCTGCTGAAAACTGCAGATAATCTTTATGCACAGTGCTGTGATCAGAAAAATTCCCTGGATACAGCTGATATTGTGAAGAAGTTTTTTGCCGGAAACGGCATTCTCAGCTGGTGTCTGTTTATGCAGCGTCCGGAGGATGGTTCATTTGTTCCTGAGATTTTGGAAGATGAGGACTTTGCCGGCATACGCAGTGAGGATGTTGTTATTCCTGCAGATTCTCTTCTTCCGGGGCTTTCCGGGAAAAGAACAGCAGCTGTTTCTGTAGAAAATTTTATGGAAGATGAAAATGCTGTTTCTGCTTTTGGGGAATTCTGTATCAGACGGATGAGCTGTCTGAGGATTTATCCTTCTGTAGTATGCGGAAGCACAGAAGGATTTATATCTGTCTTTAAGCTGGCAGAAGGTACTGATGCTGAAGATGTGGATTTTCTGATGAAAAAGACAGCAGGTTTTATTTTTCATGTGCTGCGTTCAGGCAGGGATGCGGGCTTCGGCAGGTATTCGGACGGACTTAAATCCATTTTTACAAGAATCAGCCGTGAAATGGAAAATGCTGACAGGCTTGGTATTCCTCTTTCTGTACTTATGATTTCCATTAAAAATTTCCGTCGTTTTTCAGGAGCCGAAAGTGTAAAAATTATTTCTTCCATGGAAAAGATCATCCGCATGCGTCTTGGAGATACTGATTTTTCTGTCCGTTATGGCCGGAACAGATTCCTTATTGTTCTTCCGGGGAAGGATAAAAAGCTGGCACTGCAGACAGGGGCTGCGGTCAGGAATGCTGCTGTGGATATTGTGACCAGTGTGCCTGTCCTGCTTGGCTTTATTTCTGCCATGTATCCGGATGACGGAAAGGATCTGGAAGCCATAATGGATTCCCTGGAATAGATTCCGCAGAGAAAATTTTTCAAAAAAAATCTGAATTCAGTAAAACAGAGAAAAACAGCCGATTTATGGCTTAAAATGCATAATTTAAGCCATATTTTGATATAATCATCTGTCATCATGTTTAACTTTCCTAAATATTAAAGCAAAATATACCGATCATACGAGAAGGGTATAATCCCTTTTGATGTTCTTTTAAATGGCTGTGATTACTCCTTTGACAGTTGCTGCCTTGTATGTGCCCATATACAAGCCTGTAACCGGACCAGTTTCAGTTTTACTTTATAAAACACAGACCTGGTATTAAATTCCGGTTCACGCCCTTGGACCGGACCGGCAAGGATGCCGGATACAAAGGAAACAAAGGAGTGTAAAATGATTATTAATCACAACATGAGTGCGATCAATGCCAACAGAGCACTGAAGTTTTCAAACTGGAGCCTTAACAGCAATATAGAAAAACTGGCTTCCGGTGAGAGAATCAACAAGGCCGGGGATGATGCCTCCGGACTTGCTGTATCGGAGAAAATGCGTTCTCAGATAATGGGTTTAAGGCAGGCAGAAAGAAACACTGAAGACGGAATGTCCTTTGTACAGACAGCAGAAGGATATCTGAATCAGACTGCCTCCATTGTTCAGAGAATAAGGGTACTTTCTGTTCAGGCTGCCAACGGAATTTATTCCGGCCAGGACAGACAGCTGATACAGGTGGAAGTTTCTGCTCTCGTAGATGAGGTGGACCGCATTGCATCACAGGCCGAATTTAACAGATTCAAAGTGCTTACAGGAGAGTTCGGAAGAAAGAATTCTCTGGGAAGCATGTGGTTCCATATGGGTGCGAACCAGGGACAGAGAGAGAGAGTTTTTATCGGAACAATGACTGCAGCTGCTTTTAAGTTCAAGGATGCTGCTGGAAAGATTGCCGTTTCTCTTTCAACTCCCGGCGGAGCAAACGAAGCCATTGGAATCATGGATTCAGCTCTTCAGATTCTGTCAAAACAGAGATCTGATCTGGGAGCATATTACAACCGTCTTGAATCTTCTGCAAAAGGACTCATGACTGCCTATGAAAATATTCAGGCCTCTGAGTCCAGGATAAGAGACGTTGATATGGCTGAAGAAATTGTGGACTATGTAAAGAATCAGGTTCTGGTTCAGAGCGGAACAGCAGTTCTTGCACAGGCCAATATTCAGACACAGAGTGTTCTCAGACTGTTAAATCCTTACTAAAGAATATCATTAAAAATAAGGTTCTTTTACAACTTAGATTCTCTTTCCCTTGATGACTGCCCTGCCGGTTATTCCGGCAGCTTATGATGCCGGGAGGCATCACTGGCTGCCGGAGTTTCGGAAGCCGCAGTCTGGATTATGGGCAGTCCGGGCCGCAGAAAGGAGAAAACCTTGGATCAATGATCCCTGACGGGGCAAGATGTCCCGGCTGAAACCTGTATCGGACAGAAACAGAAAGTTCCGGTACTGAAAAATTTCAAGGGAGGGTGTACCATGAGAATCAGTCACAACATGAGTGCCATATTTGCCAGCAGACAGCTTCAGGAAGCCACTGACAGGCTTGACAAGTCTGTAGAAAAGATTTCTTCAGGTGAGGCTATAAACCGGGCAGGGGATGACGCTTCAGGACTTGCCGTATCTGAAAAGATGCGGACCCAGATTAATGGTCTGGTACAGGCTGAAAAGAATGCTCAGAACGGGCTTTCTTTTATTCAGGTTGCTGAAGGTTCATACCAGCAGGTTAATGAGATGCTTCAGAGAATCAGGACTCTGGCCATTCAGTCTGCCAACGGAATTTATTCCGACAGCGACAGAATGCAGATCCAGGTTGAAGTTTCTCAGCTGATTGAAGAGATTGACAGAATAGCATCCACAGCAGAGTTCAACAGAATGAAAATGCTTACAGGAAAATTTGCCAGAGGCAGTTCAACCGGAAGCATGTTCTTTCATGTCGGTGCAAACGCAGATCAGAGAATCCGTGTTTACATTTCTACAGTTGGATCAAAGGCTCTGAATCTGATGGACGGCGAAGCAGGAAAGCGCTCCATTTCTACTGCAGGAAAGGCAAATTCCATGATCGGATATGTCGATACAGCTCTTGACAGGCTGAACCGGCAAAGGGCAGATCTTGGAGCCTACTACAACAGAATGGAGACCACTATCCGGTCTCTGTCACAGTCTTATGAAAATATGACTGCTGCAGATTCGAGGATACGTGATACTGATATGGCTTCTCAGATAGTGGAGTACACGAAGGACCAGATTCTTGTTCAGACCGGGGTTGCGATGCTGGCTCAGGCTAATTTTGTTCCAAAGCAGGTTCTGCAGCTTCTTGAATAAGATGATTTAAACAGGCTTCCCTTCTGCAGTGCAGGGAAGCCTGGTCTTCCTTCCGGTCGGGAGCCGGAAGGAAGTTTTTTTTGCTTTCCGTTTCTGTTTAAACAGAGACATCAATCGGCATAAGCCTTTCAAAACATTAATTTTTTTATGTCCCATTAAGGTTTTTCCTTTAAATTTTTTTATTAATGACGATAATTAATTCAGAACTGACATTATGTCCCTGAGGAAAGGAGGCCGATATGCCTGTAACCATGGGTGGTGTTGCATCCGGAATGGATACGGATGCCATAATCGAAAAACTGGTTAATGTTGAATCAAGACCGATTCAGATGATGCAGCGTGATATTGCTGTTAGCAAAGGGAAAAAAGCAGCACTGGAGGCTCTGAGAGAAAGGCTGAAGGATCTGGAAAAAACATCACAGGAACTTTACGGTTTCCGTTCGTCATACGAGGATAAAAATGCAGTTTCATCTGCACCGGAAGTTCTTACTGCATCAGCATCAAAACTTGCGGAAAAGGGACAGCGTTCTGTAGAAGTTATGAAACTGGCTTCTGCTCATGTTATTTCCACAGATGAAATGGAGGATGGTACCGAGATCCCTGCAGGAAAATTTACTATTACAGTTGACGGACAGTCTTTCCCTGTAAGTTTCAAAGGTGGATCCCTTAAGGCTTTTCAGCAGAAGATTGATGAAGCTGCAGGTGAAAAAATATCTACTGCCCTTATTAAAACTTCCAGCGGAAGAAATCTTGTGACGCTCAGTTCCAGGATTTCCGGAAGCAGAGGGGAAATCATGTTTTCAGGTGACATGTCCCTTCCTCAGAAGACAGGTCTTGCAGGAGAAAATTTTACAGAGA
>JAZRYV010000303.1:0-4933 GCA_045600925.1 Spirochaetota bacterium | reverse complement strand
AAAGCATATCATACTGTGAGATGTATGAGGGCACATGGCATGCAACGAAATCAGGTGTTGTAATGAGATATGTTGACTTTATAGGCTTATGTCCGAAACGCAGATGGGAAATGGTGATTCCTCCGGACTTCTTTGAATCGTATGCAAAATAAGCCTGAGCAAACATGTCAGTGTTGTCACCGATGATTTTGATGGAATTCTTGTTGGCTCCTACAGTACCGTCTGCACCGAGACCGTAGAATTTTCCTTCAAAAGTTCCTTCAGGAACAACAGTAACTTCAGGACCGATTTTAAGGGATGTAAATGTAACATCATCATCGATGCCAAGTGTAAAATGATTCTTTGGTTCAGCCTGTTTAAGGTTGTCATAAACTGCAATTATGGATGCAGGAGTTGTGTCCTTGCAGGCAAGACCGAATCTTCCGCCGTAGATTTTCGGGGCATTTTCCTTTCCAGAGAATACTTCACATATATCCAGATAGAGAGGCTCACCGCCGGAACCGGGTTCCTTTGTTCTGTCAAGAACAGCAACTTTCTTTGCAGTCTTCGGGAAAACATTCAGAAGATATTTTTCCGAGAAAGGTCTGTACAGATGAACTTCAACAACACCAACCTTTTCACCTTTTGCGGAAAGGTAGTCAACAGTTTCCTTTACTGTATCACATACAGAGCCCATGGCAACGATAACATATTCAGCATCAGGGGATCCGTGATAAACGAAAGGATGGTATTCTCTGCCTGTAATCTTTGTTATCTCCTGCATGTATCCTTCAACGATATCCGGAACTGCATTATAGTATGAGTTGCATGCTTCTCTTGTCTGGAAATAGATGTCCGGATTCTGGGCTGTGCCTCGTGTACATGGGCTGTCAGGATGAAGAGCTCTGTCACGGAATTCGGCAAGTGCCTTGTAATCCACAAGTTTTTTCAGATCCTCATAATCCAGCATTTCAATCTTCTGGATTTCATGGGAAGTTCTGAAACCGTCAAAGAAATGAAGGAAAGGCACTCTTGATTTTATGGCAGACAGATGAGCAACACCTGCCATATCCATAACTTCCTGTACGCCTCCGGCTGCCAGCATTGCAAAACCTGTCTGACGGCATGCATAAACGTCTGAATGGTCTCCGAAAATAGAAAGAGCCTGAGCACTGAGTGCTCTGGCTGAAACATGAAATACACCCGGAAGAAGCTCACCGGAAATTTTGTACATATTCGGAATCATCAGCAGGAGTCCCTGTGATGCAGTGAATGTAGTGGTCAGGACACCGGACTGGAGTGAACCGTGGACAGCACCTGAAGCTCCGGCTTCTGACTGAAGCTCAACAATGTTAACTTCTTCGCCGAAAATATTTTTACGGCCATGGGCAGCAAGTTCATCTGCCTCTTCAGCCATAGGAGAAGATGGTGTTATCGGATAAATGGCGGCAAGCTCTGTAAAAGCATAGGCAACATGAGCAGCTGCAACATTACCGTCAACGGATTTCATAAATTTCTTCTCAGACATTACGTCTCTCCTTAAATTGTGATCAGTATGATATTTGAAGAGGCCTGAAATAATTGAACAAATCTATTTTCTGACCCTAAAAGTACATTTATAATTTTATGCAGAAAAATGGAAAGTGTAATTTTACTTTTTTATGCAAATATCTGCATTTTTTGAATAATTTAGAAATAAAAACTCTTTTAAAGTGTATTTCTGCACTGTTTAATGAATTTAAGTTCTGATTAGACTCAGCAGTTTCAGTTCTATCAATGAAAATTCAGCAGAAATCTTCCCTGCATCTGTATTTAAGTAAAGATAACGGCATGTTCCGGTATAACCATCAGTAACTATCAAGCCAATACATGTTCCCCTGCTGCCTGATACCGAAGCTGAAATAATGCTTTCTTTGTCGCAGAAGCAGTTTTCAACAGAAGCAGATTCAAACAGTATTCCTGCAATACCGCCAGTACAGACAACTGGATTAGAGAATGTTGAAGAACAAGACACATCTCCTGTGTTATAACAGTTTTTTTAATAAATCTGAAGGAATTTCCCGGATAAAAAAGGACCGCCATAAGGCGGTCCTGACTGCTATTTCTTTTCTTTCCAGATGTCTGTAAAATCCCTGAGTTTTCCAGGATCAAAGGTGTTGCTTGCAGCTGCAACATTCTGCTTGAGAATATCATCAAACACTTCCTTTCGGTGAACTGTTACACGCTTGGGAGCCTTGATGCCCAGCTTTACCTGATCTCCCTTTATATCGATGACAATGACCTCTATGTCTTCACCGATCATTATGCTTTCATTGACTTTTCTTGCAAGGACAAGCATATCAGCCTCCTCTCCCTGTTGAGCGGAGCTCTTCAAGAATCAGATGCCTTACCGAATATTTATCACTCATGGATATGGCCTGACGTCCCAGTTTCTTTACAGGATTTATAACAACCGGGCCCTGAAGATTGGCAGTCATCTTTGAAGGATCCTCAGGTATGGTTACGATTGACAAAATAAGGAGTTCATCTTCTGAAGAAGCCTCCACTGCTTCAAGATCAATGGGGGAAAGCTCCGGATCGTATTTCTTCATGAAACTTTCCGGATTTATGACTACGAAGGCCAGACCTGATTCTTCATAGGCCTGAAGCCATTTAAAGGGTGATTTTTCCTCACCGGAATCAAGAAGAATAAACTTTTTAATATAGTCAAACCCAGGAATGCCTTCCGGGAAGTCAATGATCTGCTGTTCATCAACCTCAATCTCGCCAAAAGGTTTTGTTTTTATTTTTTTCATCCGGCACTACCTCAGAAAATCCATCAGCGTAGGTTTAATTGTCCTTGCTCCCACAGAAAGAGCATACTGATGAACTGATTCAAGCCATCTGAAGTTCATAATCTCTTCTGCGTAATCAACACCTTCTGTCTTTGATATCATATCTATTACATTCGTTTTTTCATACTCGCTGCGTCTTGCCAGTTCATCAACCCGGCTCTGCTTTGAACCAAGAGCGGCTGTATGTTTAAGAATATTGTCCATGGCCATGTCAACCAGACCAAGATCCCTTCCTCCGATGAGCTCCACATCTCCACGTCTCAGGTCATCACGAATTGTGATCATGGCTTCAAAAACGGACATGCCTCCGATTTCAACTGTTGGTGAAAAATTGTCAGGAGGTTCCGGAGAATCAGGATTAATCATACCCAGATCCTTAAGCACGGACCCGCTTCCGCTGTCCTGAAGCCAGAGTTTATGAGGAGAAAGACTTTCAAGGACAAGATTGTTTCTGCCGCCTCTGGAAGCTCTTACACTGAGGCCTGCATTGTTGATCTTGTCAATGACAACATCCAGATTGTCTCCTGCTGTTATGCTGATGTCTGTTCCGTCAATGGTTATAACCTGATTTGATGAGGCTGAATATCCAGAAGCATCCGTATTGGAAGAAAGGACCTGATTTGTTGCCTGAAACAGCTGACTTCCCGGAATATTCACGCTCATGTATTCGCCTTTGGATACTTCCCTGAGAAGCTTTCCTGTATTGCCTCTGTATTCCACACCTGTAATAAATTCTCCTCTGGTTCCGTCAGTCAGCGTCTGGTAGACAGGAACAAACGGTTCCCGGAGTTCTTCCGTGCCTGTTTCATATCCGCCGAAAACAGGGCGGCCTGTGGCTCCCTTGAAATTTGCAACAGCAACCATTTCTTCAAGAAGCTGATCCACTTCTGCAGCCATTGCCTCCCTTCTTTCAAAGGTTGAATAAGTACCGTTTCCGCCCTGAACTGCGAGAACCCTCACACGCTGAAAGATCTTCAGCGCAGACTGAACAGCAGAATCTGTTTCCTCCAGTCTTGACTGGCTTTCCTGTATGTTCTTTATATACTGATTTACTTCAGTCAGTCTGGAGTTGTAGAGCATCTGATTTCCTGCTGCCACAGGATTGTCCCTTGGAATACGGATATTTTTTCCTGTCGCAAGCCTGTTCTGGGACGCATCCATTTCGGTCTGATGCCTCTGGAGATTATAGATCATGGTATTGTTCAGCATGTGATTGCTTATTCTGTTCATTCTATACTCCCATCTTGTTTATGATTGTGTTGAGCATTTCGTCCATAGTGTTGATGACTCTGGCAGCTGCATTGTATCCGTGCTGAAAGGCCACCATATTTGCCATTTCCTCATTCAGGTTTACACCTGATGCTGATCCACGGAGATTTGTCAGATTTTTAAGAAGAGTCTCCTGACTTGAAACTCTGTCCTTTGATTCCTCACCCTGAGTTCCGATTCTGGATATGACAGCAGTGTAGAATTCATTGAAAGTGGTATTCGTATTGAACATTCCGTGTTTGTGACGGAGAGCGGCTATACGCAGAGAGTTGGTTCCGTCCCCGATGCCGTTTCCTTTGTTGAAATCTCCTGTTCCGCCAACATCCCGTCCCATGGCTGCAGCAATGGAATCGCTGTCTTCAAGGACGCACTGTGAAACCTGCATATAGGAGGCAGGATTGAGTTTCGGAGTTATGGTTATATGTTCTGAGGGGGACAGGAACTTTCTCATATCATTGAGTCTTCTGTAGTCGAAAGATCCCTGCGGACCGCTTTCCTTGAGAATTCCTGCAAAGCCTGTCAGGAACCGGCCTGAATCCTCCAGATGCCTGATCATGAAGTTCTTTTTGTCTGAATCCTTTGCTGTTGTTGCCTTAATTCCCAGAGCTCCGTTGTGGTCAAGATATGCAGCCACTCCCAGCTTCGCATCATTGATCTTTTTTATAACGGAGTTTACAGTATCCTTTTCATTATAATCCACCGATGCCTCTGCTTCGGCTGAATCATTGGTCACGAAAGTGAGAGTTCCTCTTATGCCTATGGCCGCAGATGCATCCAGACGGTTTGTTCCGGAAACACGGAATACAGCAGTGATATCATCCACACCGTCATTGTTCAGATCAAAATTGCCT
>JAZRYV010000302.1:0-1208 GCA_045600925.1 Spirochaetota bacterium | reverse complement strand
ATTTTCCGAGACATGCCGGCACAGCCTGACTTCTCTCCCTTTACCGATCAGATAAATCAGTCCGATCCCTGTCACGGCAATAATCAGACATCCGATGACATCTGGCAGACGCATCCATGGCAGTCCCGTCGGTTCATCCGTAATATGGAAAATACGCTGCTGCGGAAGATTGGAGATAATGATATAAGCTGTACTCAGAATCAGTCCTGCTGGAACCGTCCGGATATGCCACTGTTTTTTTTCCTTCAACCGGAGATAGAATTCACCGAAACACTGTCCGGCGGCAATAAAAATAAACCAGCTGAAAAGCGGGAAAAAGCTTTCCGTATATGTTCCCCAGAAATAGCCAAGGAGCTGATCCAGCGGATACCATCCGCTCTGAAGTCCTACCAATGCTGTTCCGAGCAGATTCATCCCGACAGAAATAAAGAAAACATTCCGGGAGGAAATGCGCTTTTTCCGGAAAAACGCCATCAGCACAAATGCAAGTCCCGCCAGCTGCATAATATCACCGGATACTGCATCTGTTAACATCCCGATTTCTATCTTATCCGCTGCCAGCAGGACAAGATTTCCCGCCGTATTTCGTAAAAGATTCAAAACCCATCCGAAGGTTAGAATCATTACTCCTCTTTTCAGCAAATCCGCAGCCTCTGTATGATGGGAATAAGCCATGGACATTCCCATCAGAAACATAAAAACCGTAGCTCCGGCATACAGATTATCGTATCGTAAATAAAATTCCGCCAGAGGGCTGTCCAGAGAGACTAAGATATTCTCCAGAACATGAGTTCCAATCATCATAAAAACATTTATTGTCCTGAAAATATCGAATTCATGCTGCCGCCCGGAATTTACCGGTTCTCCATAAGATAACATTCTATCTGACCTTTCTTTATTCATTCAAACATGTGTTGCTGATATTCCACTTCACAGTAGGAAGAATAGCAAGGATGTTAAAAAAGTTGATATCCTCCCGCACAGAAATTATGATATTGGGGGCAAAACCCCCATAAAACATTTTACAAAGCACATTGAAAAATCTATTTATACGCACAAAACGCATTTTTGTTACGGCTACACCGTAAGCTTTTTCCTTTACTTTTATTTATACGAAGAACAGGGGGAAATGGCTACTGGTTTTCACAGAATTTTCTGTAAAGTTTTTTCCT
Source organism: Spirochaetota bacterium (assembly GCA_045600925.1). Taxonomy (GTDB): domain Bacteria; phylum Spirochaetota; class UBA4802; order UBA4802; family UBA5550; genus JAZRYV01. The sequence goes on along the minus strand of JAZRYV010000302.1, from coordinate 36 downwards.
GTGAGTACATATATATAGGAAGAAACTCGTTCAAAT
>JAZRYV010000301.1:0-11566 GCA_045600925.1 Spirochaetota bacterium | reverse complement strand
GTGGCGAATGTCGTCATGTCATTGGTGAATGTTCCGCTGTTGACCGGTATCTTTTCTCCGGCCAGCATCCTTGCTGTTTCTTCAATTTTTCCCTGCCTGTCGAGCTGTTTCACAGAAGTGGTGATTCTGTCCCCGTTCATTATTTTCTTGATGAAGTAATGATGATCGGACATGCAGGCAATCTGAGGCAGGTGAGTAATCAGCAGAACCTGCCGTTTCCGTGACAGCTGTTTCAGCTTTCGTCCGACAATATCTGCAGTTTTGCCTCCTACTCCGGTATCAACCTCATCAAATATCAGAGTGTCCACAATATCTGCAGACAGAATAACATTTTTAAGAGCCAGCATTATTCTTGACATTTCTCCTCCGGAAGCAGTTTTCCGGAGAGGTCTCAGTTCCTCGCCTCTGTTGGCAGAAATCAGAAATTCAATTTTATCCAGACCATGAGGATACAGCATATAGGTTTTACCGCTGGTTTCGATTTCTCCTTCCGGGCTCTGTTCCTGCCGGATATCTGTCCTGAATGTCATTCCTTCCATGCCCAGTTCATGAAGCTCCTGTGTGACTCTGGCATCCAGAATCTGTGCAGCCTTCTGACGTTCGCCGGAAAGTTTCAGAGCCAGAAGTTTGGTATCTTCAATGAGCTTTCTTTCCTGAACTTTAAGCTTTTCTTTTTCCTCGTCTCCGGAAGATATGACATTAAGCTCTTTCCGCAGGCTTTCTGCATAGGCCAGAATCTCTTCTATTGAGCTGCCGTATTTCTTTTTAAGTGTCTGGATCACTGACAGTCGGTCTTCAATAGTGTTGAGCCTTTCAGGAGAAAAATCCATTCCTGCTTCATAGCTGCGGAGAGAAGATGCTGCATCTTCCAGAGAATAAACTGCCTGATTCACGCTGTCCAGGATGGAGGAGATTCCTGTGTCGAATTCAGCAGCAGATGCCAGTTCCTTTGCTGCTTCTCTGAGTTTCCCAAGCACAGATGTTTCACCGGAAATGATCTGCAGAGCTCCTGCTGCAGCATTGAAAAGTTTTTCAGAATTCTCCAGAATAAGAGCATCCTTTTTCAGCTGTTCCTCCTCTGCAGGGGAAAGTCCGGCTCCGTCTATTTCTTTAAGAGCAAAAGCTCCGAAATCCAGTTTACGCTGCTTTTCCTTTTCATCCATATCCAGAGCTGCAATTTTCTGTCTCAGATCTGACAGTGCATCATATTTTTCCTTTACTGCAGATGTCATATCTGACAGACCGCCGAAGCTGTCCACAAGCTCCCTGTGTCTGGCAGTGTTCATAATGGACTGATTTTCGTTCTGGCCGTGTATGTCTATGAGAAAACCTGAGATTTCTTTGATCTTCAGAAGAGGGACCTGCATGGAATTAATGAAGCACCTTCCTTTGCCTGAGGAATACAGTTCCCTTCGTATTACAAGGTATTCATCATCCGGCTCCAGCCCTGAGTCATCCAGAACCTGTTTCAGTTCATTAAGGTTTGTTATGTCAAATATACCTTCAAGCACTGCCTTGTCAAAACCTGTGCGGATCATTTCCGTTGTCATCTTATCGCCAAGGATGCCTGATATGGCATCTATAAGAATGGATTTTCCTGCACCGGTCTCACCTGATAGAATGTTCAGACCATTTTCAAAGCGGATGGAAAGCTCATCTATGATAATAAAATTTTTAATGTGGAGTTCTGTAAGCATCTTCTATTTCCCCCAGTTCAGCTTTTCCCTGAGAATATAGTAGAAGTTTTTTTCAGGATGGGCAATAAGGCTGAGTGTTTTTTCAGAAGACCTGAAAAGCACCTCTTCTGATTTCTGAATTTTTATGGGCTCCTGTCCGTCTGCTGTCAATAATAAATTTTCGGCTGTCCCTCCGGCTTTTGCTCTGAGAACGGAAGAGCCTGGCAGCACCATGGGTCTCATGCCCAGTGCATGGGGACATACTGGTGTCATGAGAAAAATGTCCTGCAGTTCTGGGGATGTGATGGGACCTCCTGCAGAAAGTGAATATGCAGTGGAGCCGGTGGCAGTGGAAACAATGAGCCCATCCCCGGAATAGCTTCCAAGGCTGTTCCCGTTCAGATTCAGACTTATTCTGATGGCTCTGGATACAGTCCCCCGGGAAATAACCGCATCGTTTAGAAAATCACAGGTCCTGTCTTCCTTTCCGTTTCGGATGATGACTGCAGTGAACAGTCTCCTTACGGAACAGTGAAAATCCCCCGCAAGAATGGATGGAAGGTATTTCATATATTCATCGGGACTGAATTCTGTCAGGAATCCCATGTGCCCCCGGTTAATTCCCATAACAGGAATATTCCTGTCCGCAAAAATTTTTGCTGTACGCAGGAAAGTTCCGTCCCCGCCTATGGCGACCGCCAGATCTGCTTCTGCAAAAGTCTCCTGGTTCACAGCAAATCCTGCCAGTTCTCTGCAGCATCCTGCAGTTTCTTCCGGAATAAAAATTTTCAGGCCGTGTTTTTCTCCGTATGCAGCAAGATCTTTTGCTGTATTGACTGCTCCCTCATCTCCGGGAATAAAATTAACTGCCAGTTTATGAAACATGTTCCTCTCCTTCTGTCTAAAACCTGTCCTGATTTTTCTCTGTCAAGATTAAATCCTGACAGCCGGTTTAAAAAATGGTTCCCGGTCAGCTGTTTTTATGGATAAAAATATCTGCATGACAGCTGGGAAACCGGAAGTAAAAATAATTCTTTTTTAAAAATGAATATTATTTGCTTTTTGCTGTTTCGTTTTTATTATAAACATAAATTTTCCCGGGGAAATATCATGGCAGAATATTTTTTGACTTCATCAGACATCAGATTTTTCAGAAAAGCAGTCTGCAGGGCAGGGCTGACGGCTCTCCGGATTCAGAAGACAGGCTTTACTGCTTCAAGGAAAGCAGATTCCTCTATTGTGACTGATGCTGATACCACAGTTCAGGATATGCTTGTAAAAAAGATCTCCCGCCGTTTCCCTGATGCCGCCGTCATCTGTGAGGAAAACTTTGATGATTCCGTAAACCTTATGGAGGAAGGCAGACTTTCCGTTATCATTGATCCGGTTGACGGTACTGCTGTTTTCAGTACAGGGCTTCCCTGCTGGTGTGTGTCTGTGGGAGTTTACAGCGGATTCCGGCCGGCAGCAGGTTTTGTCTATTCTCCGGGATGCGGAATGTTTTTTCACAGCGACAGTGAGCATGCCTGGCTCAACGGTAAAATTATTCTTTCTGATCAGAAGCTCAGGCCGGAATCTGAAACCAGTATTTTCCTTGCATCGGAAAACATCCGGGACATGGAAGTAAAGGTGAGCGGCAAAATACGGAACCTGGGGTCAACAGCTCTTCATGCATGTCTGGTTGCTGCCAGCAGTTCCACAAGGGCCATGGTTTTTCTCGGTGAAGGACGGCTGTGGGACTGGGCAGGAGCACTTCCTGTTCTGGAGAAGGCCGGATGCAGAACAGGCTATTTAAGCGGAAAGGATCTGGATATACGGGAGATTGCCATGAACAGATACCGTATGACTGAATTTGCTGCGGCCTGCAGTTCAACGGTCATTTATGAAGAAACTGTAAAGGGAAACATTTTTCAGCGCAGAGACTAAGACTACTTGCCTATGCAGAATCTGCTGAATACGGAATCCAGCACATTGTCCGGAGAAATTTCTCCTGTAATTTCTCCCAGAAAGGAAAGAAAGGAGTCCAGCTCGAAAGCGATAATTTCCTGAGGTTCATGCTGTCTGATGAGTTCCTCTGCACGGGAAATGCTTTCCATGGCTTTCGCCAGAAGATCTGTTACACGTTCCTCTGCTACAAAGCATTCCTGAAGATCAGTATCTCCTGCAAAGATAAATTCCTTCAGCTGTGCTTCCAGAATCTCCAGCCCCTGTCCTGTTCTGGCAGAAAAGCGCAGTGTTTTTTCACCTTCAGCATATTTTTCCCATGCCGAAATCCGGGATTCATCAGCCATATCGCACTTATTGATCAGAAGGATTCTCTGTCTTCCCTCTGTTTCCTTTAACAGGTCCAGGTCTTCCTGAGCAGGAATTGAAGTCCCGTCCAGAACAAGCAGAACCACTGCTGCTTCCTGAATATTTTTCCTGCTGAGAGAAATTCCGATTTCTTCAACGGCATCTGCCGGTTTCCTTATACCTGCAGTGTCAGAAATACGGAGCCTTATCCCTCCCAGCTGAATATTTTCACTGATGATGTCCCTTGTGGTGCCTGGAATATCCGAAACAATGGCTCTTTCCCTGTTCAGCAGGAGGTTCAGCAGGGAAGATTTTCCTGCATTCGGCCTGCCGGCAATGCTTACCTTAAGTCCTTCTGACATCTTTTTCCCCAGAGTGCAGTGCAGAAGCATGTCAGAAAGATCTTTTTTTATGCCTTCGCACTGTCCGGCCGCCTGGTCCGGGGAAATGAAACTTATCGCCTGGTCGCTGAAATCTATTTCTGCTTCAATGTCTGCTTTAAGCTGAATTCCTGCCTGACGCATTTTTTCTGTAAGTCTGTGAACCGAACCGTGCATCTGGTCCAGGGCTGCAGAAATCTCCCAGCTGCCTGTGGCAGTAATAATGCGGTTTACAGCCTCAGCTTCAGTGAGATCCATTTTCCCGTTGAGGAAGGCTCTTTTTGTAAATTCACCGGGACCTGCCATGCGCAGACCCAGTTCACTGAGAATCTCCATGATTCTGCGAACAATAATCATGTTGCCGTGGCAAAAAATTTCAGCCATGTCTTCCCCTGTATAGCTGGAAGGGGCTTTGTAGTAAACAAGGATTACATCATCCAATGTTTTCTGTTTAAAGGTGATGGAACCGTGCACTGCCATTCGTGGTTTAAGTGCTTCGGGGCTGGAAAAAATTTTTTCAGCGGCTCCAAGACTGCCGGGGCCGCTGATGCGGATTATGGCAACAGGTGCATTTACAGGAGCTGTTGCCGGGGCAAAGACTGTATCATTCAGAGTCACGGCCGGAGTCCTGCTCTGCAGGCATTATCTTTATTTTACGGTAGATCCCCTGGCCTTCGCTGTGAGTTGATACTCTGCTGTCATTCTGAAGTGTAAGGTGGATTAGTCTTCTTTCAAAGGGATTCATGGGCTCCAGAGTCCATGGTTTGCCTGTTCTGACAACTTTATGTGCAATGTCCCTGGACATTTTTTTCAGGGCTCTTTCTCTTTTTTCCCTGTAGTTTTCAATGTCCAGAATAATCTTTTTTTCACTGCCTGTCTGATGGTTTACAATCAGGTTAAGCATAAACTGGAGAGCCTCCAGTGTTTTTCCTTTGTGGCCTATGATCAGTCCGGAAGAATCTCTGCTTTCCAGTTCAATATATACCTTGTCTGTTCCTTCTTTCAGATCACGTACAGTGCAGTCAAGATCCATTCTCTTCATAAGTTCGGAAAGGACTTCCTTTGCATTGTCTCCTATATCTGCAGTGTTTTCATTATAGTAAATTCTGATCTGGGCAGGTCTGGAAACCCCGAAACCGAAGATTCCGCTTTTGCCCTGTTCAACTACTTCTATATTTACTGATGAGGCATCAGTTATTCCCAGTTTTGCCAGAGCTTTTTTTGTTGCATCATCAACGGTTCTGCCCTGCATTTCCAGTACTTTCATTTATGACCTCCTGGTCCGAAACTGCTTTTTGAAAAGGCTGTGCCGGTTCAGCCGGCACAGTTCTATGCTGTTTTTTTACCTATTCTGTTTACAATGAGCTGGTTGGCAACCTGGAATACATTCTGAAGTGTCCAGTAAAGGACAAGACCTGAAGGTATTGTCCAGAAAATAAACAGGAAAATAACAGGCATCAAATACATCATCATCTTCTGTGATCTGGGCTGTCCTGTATCAACAGTTGTGAGTTTCTGCTGGAAAACTGTAGATACTGTAAAGATCAGAGGGAGAATGTTGATGTCAAATCCTCCAAGGGTACACAGTGTATCCGGCATGGAAAGGTCCTTCATCCATAAAATAAACGGAGCATGCCACAGATCTATGGAATTGATGAGGGCACTGTACAGAGCAAAGAAGAAAGGCATCTGAACAAGCAGAGGCAGACATCCGCTCATGGGGTTGACCTTGTTTTCTTTGTACATTGCCATGATCTCTCTCTGCATAAGATCCGGTTTGTCCTTGTACTTTGCCTTGATTGCATTGATTTTGGGGGTCAGGGCAGACATCTTCTTCATTGCGGAAGTGGACTTGTTTGTGAGAGGCATGAAAACAAGCTTTGTTATAATGGAGAAGATAACCAGAGCCCAGCCGATATTTCCTGTAAGGCTGTTGATTTTCATCAGACACCAGATTACAAAGTACCGTATAGGTTCAATAACTGTGGATATATCAGCAGCTGCAGTAAGTCTGGGATCTGTGGCAGCAAGTCTGTTCTTGTCTTTGGGACCCAGATATACTGTAAAGTTTTTCTCAAGAACTGAACCAGCTCTGATGGAATCCACAGGCATGCTTAAACCTGTTCTGAATCCGTAGTTTTCCCTGTTGTCCATGTATGCCTGAGTGCTTCCATGTTCCTGTGGAAGCATGATCAGCAGAAGGTATCTGCTGGCAATACCGGCCCAGTCCATGGCGCCTTCCTCTTTTTTAAGGATATCACTGCCGCCCTTGGTTATAGTGTCGTAGCTTCCGTTTACAGAGTAAATCCCCTGCATTGTATTGTAGCGGTTTTCGTAGTCAAGTCTGGGACCGACCATATCTGCAGGGGAAAAAATCATTCTTCCTTCAGGCAGGTAGATGTCTTTTTTCCCGATGTTGCTGAAGCTGTATTCAAGCCGGAAACTGTCGGAGTCTTCTGATAAAATATAGGTTTTGCGGATATTCAGAGGTGTTCCGTCAACTGTGATTCTTGTCAGGAAGGAAACACGGCCGTCTCTGTTTTCATCAACTTTCCAGACTGTACTGTCCAGATCGTTTCCGCCGGTAAATTCACTGCCGGTGAAATGAACGGAAAAATCGAAGGCCTCCTTGGACATAATGCCGCTTTCTTTTACGGTCGCAGGAATATTTTCTTCCCGGAGTCCTTTGATTTCAATATCTGAAATAACGGCTCCTTTTGAACTGAAGGTCCCTTTGTATTTTTCTGTTTCAAAAGGCAGCACAGCTTCCTTTAAGTTTGAAGCAGAAGGGATATAAACTGCCCCTTTTTTCTGTTCTCCAGTCTGAGTCTGTTCCTGTGCGGAAACATCTTCAACAGCCTGCTGTTCGGCAGTCTGAACTGATTCTGCAGTCTCCGGTTTGGGAGCAAAGAAATAGAACCATCCCATCCAGACTATAAGAGTAAGTACTATTGCTATTATGGTTTCTTTTTTCATAAAAATTCCTTAAATTCCTGAATAAGCAGTTAAATAAAGGGCAGTGTCAGGAAAGGGAAACCTGCTGCAGGAAGATTTTTTCAGAAGTGGAATTTATCCGGAACAGGATCCGGACCGCCGGGGAAAAACGGACTGCATCTGAGCAGCCGTTTTACAGTAAGATAACTCCCTTTCAGGACCCCGTGTTTTTTCAGGGATTCCAGAGCATATGCAGAACAGGTGGGATAGTATCTGCAGGCCTGCGGCAGAAAAGGAGATATAAGTTTTTTGTAGATTTTAATGAGCAGTGAAAGTATAAAAACTCCTGCTCTGCCTGATTTTTCACCGGTAAAAATCAGAAATCTCCAAATATATTTCATACCAAAACTCCGGCTTTCCGCAGAAGTTCTTCAAGGATTAGTCTCTTTTCTTCATATTTAAGAAGTCCTGATTCCCTTGAAGGGCGGACAAGTATATGAAATCCCTGTTTCATATCAGACAGATATCCGGACCATATAGCCCGGATCTGTCTTTTGGCCAGGTTTCTGTCGTGTGCCTTCCCGTAATGTCTGTTTATGCTTATTCCCATCTTAACTGAAGAATCAGCGAGACTGTTCTGATTTTTATCATCTGAACGTGCTGCAGACTGTTTTAAAACCAGGATCTGAATTCCCTGCTGCTGATATCTTCTTCCTTTGCGAAAAACTTCTTTAAATGCGTCTCTGCCTTTTAACGAAAATACCCTTTTCACCTGAGAATACGGCTTGTTTACAGCTTATTTCGGCAGTCTTTTTTCATCAGAAACAGTAAGTTTGCGACGGCCTTTTTTTCTTCTTCTTCTGAGAACGTCACGTCCGCCTTCTGTGCTCATTCTTTCCATAAATCCATGAGTCCGGACTCTTTTTAATCTGCTCGGTTGAAATGTGCGTTTCATTGATTTCACCCCTGTATAAATAATAAAATGATTTCAGTTTTGACTGCACAGCTTATGAACTGCTGCAGGAAAAATCTTCCCCTGTTAAGGACGGAAACAGTCCCGAAAAACAAGAGCATAAATTGTTATGGATTATTTGAAAAACACCCTTTGTTTGTCAAGAAATATTGATTCTTTATCTGTAAATCCTTTCAGTCAACGGATTTCTGTTCTTAAGTCTTTAAATGGGTTTTCTTTCTAATATACGACAGGGACTCAAAAATTATTGACAAAATAAAAAAATAAAGATCACTGCAATTATCAAGTTTTTCCGGAGGAATTATGAAAAAATATTTTCTTATTGTTACTGCACTGTTTTTTGCCGCAGCTCAGTGGGCCTGCAGAACTGATATACCCGCTGCTGAAATGTCATCGGCCGGCATTGCCGTAAACGGAGCATACACTGCACAGTCGGATAAATATTCTCCGGAGCTGCTTAAAGAGGCTGAAACTGATCTGTACGGTTCCCATGATGCATGCAGGGACGGGGATGAGGAAAAAGCAAAGGAACTTGCTCTTTCCGCAAAGAAGAAGGCAGATGAGGCAGCTGCTGCATCCTGGCCTCAGGCTTCAGCAGATTCACTTGCAGATGCACAGAGGGCCTTTGCTGAGGCTGAAACTGCCGGTGCACGTATTTTTGCACAGGAAAAAATGACTGCAGCATCTGAACTTATAAAAAAAGCCGAGAATTTCAGATCCACGGGCAGACACAGTGATTCATGTTCAGCTTCCTCTGCTGCAGCAGAACTTGCACTGGAAGGAAAGACCATCGCTCTGGCACAGATTCCGGCTCTGTCCGGGAAGGCTGCCGCTGCTGCTGACGAAGCTGCCGCTCTGGAGAATAAAGGCGTTAATGTATCTTCTGTAAAAAGTGACCTTGCTCAGGCTTCAGCATTTATTAAAGAAGGAAATCCAGGAGCTGCATGGGACAAGATTGTTTCTGCGGAAAAAGGTCTGGATAAAGCACGGTCAGGTTTCTATTCTTCCAGAATTTCATCTCTTAAATCAAGACTGGCCGGGATGGAAAAGGACAGAGAATTTGCCGGTGCACAGATAAAGGGGGCAGCAGCTGCCCTTAATTCTGCCGGTGCTTACGCATCACAGAAAAACTGGTCTGCAGCAGATGAGCAGATTCGTCAGGCAGAAGATAAAATTTCTGCAGCAGAGACCATGATTGCAAAAGGTATAGAAAAGAAGAAGGCAGATGAGGCCAGGGCAGCTGCAGAAGCCAGAGCAGAAGCTGAGGCAGCTGCCGCTGCTTCTGCCGCTGCAGTTTCTGTTTCTGCAGCTGCTGAAGATGAAGAAGAAACTCAGGCTGCAGAAGTGCCGTCAGACACCGGAGAGAAAACGAATGTCCGCTACTATACTGTACAGTACCATGAAAAAGATACGGACTGTCTTTGGAGGATTTCTCATAAGGTTTACAGAAATGCAGCCCTGTGGCCTAAAATTTACATGGCTAACCGTGATCAGATCAAGGATCCTGACCTGATTTTCCCCGGACAGAAATTAGTTATTCCTGAAGTGACAGATAAAGATCGTCTGGCCGCAGAAAAAAGAGCAGCAAAGGCAAAGAAGGCTGTATCACCATCAGGCCGGCACAGAATCCAGTCAGGGAAAAAATATTCTTCTGCAGGAAAGGCTTCCGCTGCCATAAGACAGACAGCAGGGAAGAAAGCTTCTTCTGCTCAGACAGTGCAGCCAGACATGTCAGCAGTAAAGGACAGTACAGCTTCTGCTGAAAGAAGTTCTGCTGATGCATCTGCAGTTTCCGGAAAGAAAAACGTCACCGGAAAAGATTTCAGGGAAGACGAACTCCTTCCTGAAGGAATCTTCAGAGAAAATCAGTAGTGCTGCGCAGGTTTTTCCTTATTCTGTTCCTCCTTGTTCCCGGGCTGTGTATGGCCAGAGACATAGATGTGGACGGGATATATCTGGACCGGGAATCAGATGTTTACAGGCACCTGCTTGACCTTAAGCTTGGTGCCTGGGAAAAGGCCGGGCAGAAGCTGGCGGAGAATACTGTCTTTGCCTGCTGGGCCGGCGGAGATATTCTGTATGTAAGGGAATTTAAGACAGTTAATATCCTTTATGTACGAAGCAGCGGAAAGGACAGGGAGCTTGTCCGTATTCCTGGAACAGTTACAGCAGTGATTCCGGACAGCGACGGATCATTTGTTTATATAAAATACATTGTTGATTCTGCTGTCCCGGAAAATTTTCTTAAAACAGTAAATCTCCGGACAGGAATTTCCAGGGACAGAAAGGCTTCCAATCTGTTTATGGATTTTGCTGCAGCACCTTCCGGTTCTTCACTTATTTATGAATCCGGGAAAGGCATATGCGAGGAATTTACAGATTCAGGTCTGGTCCGGCTTCTTATTCCTGCTGAAAAATATTATTCTATCATACGGAGCGGGAGAGGAAATCCTACTGTAGCCCTGTTTTCTCCCAACAGACAGAGATGTCTGCTCATGAACGGCAGCGGCGGTTCTTACAGGTCCATGCTTACCGGCGGAGGCAGTGCTCCATCAGACATTACATCACCAAGGGAAACCTTCTGGACAGGGATGGATTCATTTATTTACAGATCCGGCGGTACGGGAAACTACAGCGTGTGTCTGAGAAATACAGAGGGCCGGAGTGTTATTCTGCAGAAAAATTCCCTGAATACAAATATATGCGTGTCTGTTAAGGCCGGTATGGCATCCTTTCTGGACAACCAGCTTATAAAATTCTGCACTCTGGAAAATCAGAAAATTACAGAAACGGGACTGGAAGGGGAAGATGTGTTTTTTTCTCCGGACGGGGCTTCCTTTGCTGCACTGTTTCATGGAAATCTTTACCTTGTGAAATTCCGGGATTTTCAGGGAAAGATTTCTTTTATGAAAGAAAATGCTGCAGCTGTCCTGAAGCTCTACAGACAGGCTCAGGAAAGCAGAAATATTTTTATGAACGAATTTTCTCTTTCGTATCTTAAGCGGAAGACTGCTTCCTATGAGCAGTTTCTTTCCGGAAAATAAAATGATATTAATTTCTGTCTGCAGTTCCTGCAGGCCGGATCCGCTTTGATAACACAAAAAATAAATTTATATTATTTTGCATATATGCAGAAAATAAATTGACACATTGCGGGTGACACGAAAAATATATTCGTAATATTTACTGCCTGTTTTATTAAAGGAGATTTGCCATGCATATGTCAGATGCCCTTGTCAGTCCTGCTGTGGCAGGAGTCATGTTTGCAGCTGCAGGAACAGCAGCTGCTGTTTCCATAAAAAAGATAAAAA
>JAZRYV010000300.1:0-8851 GCA_045600925.1 Spirochaetota bacterium | reverse complement strand
ACGTCCATCCCGCAGCTCTACTGCTGAAGCAGCCAGAGGTCCGGCTGTCATTCCGCAGGAAATATTCATGCCTTCAAGAGCCGGTCCCATGGCACAGGAAAGGCCGGAAAATTTCCCGTCCTTTCTCAGAAACATTTCACCGTTTGTTCCCAGGTCGGCAAAAAACAGATTTTTCCCCGGATACAGTTCCTCCGCAAGTCCCATGGCAGCCGTAATATCCCCTCCCACATAGGCGGATGCAGGAGGCATAATGCACACCGGGAAGTCAGGGAAATCCCACCCCACATCCCTTCCCTTTAAAACAGGAAACTCTCTGACAGGCAGTACATAGGGCCAGATTCCCATTGAAGAAACATCTATGCCTGCAAAAAGACAGGACATGACAGTATTGGCAGAAATAACTATTTTTTTCAGGGAAGAAGCCGGAATGGAGTTCCTTTTCAAAAAAGATTCCATGCAGACAAAAACAGCTTTTCTAATGGAAGAGGTCATAATGCAGGCTGATGATGCCTGGCCTGCAGCCGAAATCCTTGATACAACATCATGTCCGAATCTCCTCTGAGGATTCATAAAGGAACCGGCACTGACTGCCCTTCCTGTCTCCATATCCACAGCAGCAAGTTCAACAGAAGTGGTTCCGATATCAACAGCAAAGGCCAGTGCCCCGGACATGGATCCTTTCTCCGCAGGCATGACAGTTTCCGGAACATATTCTGCTTCAACTGACACATTCCCTTCCACGGAAGCAAGGCAGGCCAGACGTTCATCCGGAGTCTGACACAGAGACTTTTCAGTTTCTGTTCTGGCATTCATCTCTCCGGAAGCCCAGACCCGGCATCTTCCGCATATGCCGCGGCCTCCGCAGGGGGATGACAGAGAAATCCCCTGCTCGTTAAGTGCATCCAGAATCAGTGTTCCCTGTTCGCAGGAAATCTCCTTCCCGGAAGGATAAAGTGTTATTATGCAGTTTTTCATTTTCTTTCTGTTAAAGACAAAAGTGAAGGGAATAAATGTAAATAAAATTTCAGATGAAGATAAAAAAAAGCCTGCCGAATGGCAGGCTTTTTTCGATGCCTAAGCATCCCCGAAGGGATTTGAACCCTTGTTGACGGGATGAAAACCCGTTGTCCTAGACCCCTAGACGACGGGGACATGTACCTGAAAACAGGCTTTGAGTCGCGTGAGATTCGAACTCACGACCCACGGCTTAAAAGGCCGTTGCTCTACCTACTGAGCTAGCGACTCTCACGACATTGAAAAACCGATACAACAAAACAGGCTTTACTGTCAACTAATTAATTATTTTTTTATAAAGTAAAAGTGTTTTCCCTGTCTGCACCTGTGGAAATCACACTGATCTTTACACCTGCACCTTTTTCAATAAAACGGATATAATCCTTCGCAGCAGAAGGAAGCTGGTCGAAAGAAGTACATCCTGACATATCCTCTGCCCAGCCGTCCAGTTCTTCATATACAGGAACAGCATTTTCCAGAGCTGCAGGAGAAATGCGTTCTGCCCTCCTGCCGTTTACCTCATAACCTACAGCAACTTTTATTTTTTTCAAACCTGTAAGAACATCCAGCTTTGTAAGAGCCAGTTCACTGTATCCGTTGATCATGACTGATTTTTTCAGGAACTCCAGATCAAACCATCCGCATCTTCTTGGACGTCCCGTAGTGGCTCCGAACTCTCCTCCTCTTTCTCTCAGGAAATTCCCGTCAGCCCCTTCATCCTCTGTAGGGAAAGGACCGGACCCCACCCTGGTGGTATAGGCCTTAACTATGCCCACGACCCTGTCCACATCAAACACATTCAGGCCTGAACCGAGCAGAGCTCCACCGATTGTAGGATTGGAGGATGTTACAAAAGGATAGGTTCCGTGATCTATATCCAGACCATAGGCCTGAGCTCCTTCCAGAAGAATCTTTTTCCCTGCTCTGACTGCGCTGTGAAGATAATCCTGAGTTCCTGTGATCATGCTGCCTGCCTTCTTTTTAAAGGCATTAAGTATGTCCATGATTTCATCCATGGAAACCGGTTCCCGGCCATATACCTTTTCCAGCTGAAGATTTTTAAGCTTAAGAGCAAAATCCAGCCTGTCCCGGAGGACCTTTTCATTAAAGATATCTCCGGCCCGAATACCTATGCGAAGACATTTATCCGCATAGCAGGGACCGATTCCCCTGTTTGTGGTCCCTATTTTATTGCTTCCCCGCATATTCTCCATAGCAGCATCCATGGCCTTATGATACGGAAGAATCAGCTGAACAGCATCTGAAATAAGCAGTCTGGATGAAACAGTGGGATCGTCTTTTTCCAGCTGTTCCAGTTCATCTATAATCTGAAGAGGATCCAGAACCAGACCATTTCCTATAACACACATCTTTTCCTTATGAAGAATTCCTGATGGAACCAGATGGAAAACAAATTTCCTGCCGTTTACAATAACTGTATGCCCGGCATTGGCTCCTCCCTGATAACGGACTACCACATCTGCATCCTTTGCAAAGTAGTCTATCATTTTTGCTTTTCCCTCATCTCCCCACTGGGAACCGATAACAACTGTACAGCTCATAGGATCTTCCTTTTGAACAATTCAAGATTTGCTGTCATTGTGAGACAGGTTTTAAAAATAACAAGCCTTTTTCAGACAGAGGGAACTGACTTCCATGAATGTCTGCTCAGGGAGACATAATCACATAAAAAAATTTTTTCCTTCCCTAAATTATCAAGAAGCATACTCCGATATAAAGAACAGGGTGTATTTTACATTTTTTCCCGGAAACGGAGTTTGGGATATGAATTTTCGCATGGATGCGGCAATACTGGCAGGAATACTGTTTTTTGCAGCCGTCACAGCTGTGTCCGCAGAAGTGCGCCCTGAAACCAGACCTGTCATATCCTCTCAGAAAAACATTTCAAAAATTCGTTCAGCCGGGGAAACAGACTCATATAAAATCTGGACTGTGAAGAAAGGTGAAAATCTGTTCCGCATCTCATGCCGAACAAAAACATCAATAAAAGATCTTATGGCTGTCAATAAACTGAAAGATGAAAACAGCATATATGCAGGAATGAAACTGAAAATACCGGCTGCCGGATCCGGGACTGCATCTTCTGAATCAGGGGCGGAAGCTCATAAAAAGGGAAAAAAATCTGCTTCTGACACACAGAGACAGAAAAAAGGGAATTTCATATGGCCTGTAAAAACAGTAATCTCCTGTACGGAAGACGGGACCGACGGAGTAAAGTCCATAGGTCTTCTGATAAAAACCCTGCCGGGAGCAGTGGTGCGTTCTTCTGCCTCAGGAATTGTGGAAAAGACCGGATATATCCGGGGCTACGGCCATGTTGTCTTTATCCGTCATGAAAATTCCTACTGTACAGTATATGCCAACCTGGACACCATTTCGGTCAGGGAAGGACAGAAAGTTTCCTCAGGAGCAGGAATAGGCAGAGTAGAGCAGAACAGAAATCTTCATTTTCAGCTGGACCGCTGCGGAAAACCTCTGAATCCACTGGATCATCTTCCTGAAGTCAGCAGGAGGGCACTGTGATTAAAGGAGTAAAACTGTTTCTGCTGCCGCTGCTGATCCTTCCGTTTTTTCACTGCAGCACAGATTCCGGAACACCGGAGATGATCATCAGTCATCTGGAAACTCACATGATGTCCGACAGCTCGCTGAACGGAAAAATCTTCTGTAAAATAAACATCCCTGATCAGGGCTGCATATATGCAAACCCGGCAGGACCGGGTCCCGGACTGGCTACAGTTCTGAAACCTGAAGGGAAAGGAATAATATTCGGCAGCCCGGAATACCCTGCCGGAGAAAAATACACTCCTGCAGGAGAGGATCATGTATTCATTTACAGACACAGTGCCATAATCACTGTTCCCTTCACTGTAAATGAATCTGCACCGGAGGATTCCTGCCCTTTTTCTGTAAAAGCTGAAATCCTTTTCTGCGGAAAAAATTCCTGTACCCCAATGGTCCTTTCAGTTTCCGGCACCATCAGATTAAGGGAAGCAGTGCCTCATGTCAAAGCTGAAAATAATGTAACAGTATCTGAACCGGAAAAGACAAGCCGCCTGAACAGTTCATCATCAGACATTGAATTTAAACCTGTATACAGCGGAATGGAAATTTCCGGACTTCTGCAGGCTGTTATTCTTGGACTTCTGGCCGGTTTTCTTCTGAATTTCATGCCCTGCGTACTGCCGGTAATAAGCATTAAAGTTATGAATTTTGCAGCAGGGAAAAAAGCCGGCTCCGGACTTAAACACGGGATGGCTTTTTCTGCAGGCATTCTTCTTGATTTCCTTATTCTTGCAGGTCTGGCCGCCTGGGCCGGCTTCCGGTGGGGACAGCTTTTTCAGTACAGAGCCTTTGTTCTTGTAATGGCCGCTGTGGTTTTTATACTGGGGCTTTCACTGACAGGACTGTTTTCTCTTAATATTCCGGGTTTTGCAGGGAAAGCCTCTGCAGCAAATTCCGGGAAAAACGGATATTTCAGCTCATTTTTCAACGGGATCCTAGCCACCGCTCTTGCCACTCCCTGCAGCGGACCTCTTCTGGGAGGCATCCTTGCATGGACAGTAAACAGTTCTCCGACGGAAGTCTTTGCTGTATTCATTTCAGCAGGGACAGGCATGGCTCTCCCATACCTGCTTTTTTCCGCATTTCCCCCTCTTCTTAAACGAATGCCGGAACCCGGACCATGGATGAATGTTATTGAAAAATTTTTTGGCTTCCTGCTGTTTCTTACTTCAGTATATCTTCTTTCTGTTCTTGGGAAACAGGATATTATTTCAGCCTGCATTATGTTCGTTTTCACTGCAGCAGGACTTATGATATGGGACAGAAGCAGATTTTCCGAAGGCCGGAAACGTAAAATCCGCTGGTTCATGTCTGCTCTGCTTCTGGCAGCAGGGATAATGCCTGTGCTGTTTTCAGATTCAGGTCAGGCTGATGTTTCTCTCTCTGCAGAAAAATTTTCCATGTCCGGACTCCTGGAAAACAGCAGAGCCGGCAGAATAACTGTAGTATATTTTACAGCAGACTGGTGTCCCAGCTGCCGGCTTGCAGAAGCTGCAGGGCTTCATGCAGAAGATACAGAAAAGGAACTGATCCGGACAGGAGCTGTTCTTATGACTGCAGACATTACAGCCCCCTTTCCGGAAGCACAGCATCTTATGAAGAATCTTGGTACGGAATCCATCCCTTTTCTTGCCGTCTTTCCGTCAGGTGACAGTTTCACAAAACCGGTCTGCATAAGGGATATATATACTTCGGCAGATGTAATAAAGGCTGTCCGCCAGGCAGAAAAGCTGTCAGATTAAGACCGGGGAATTTCTGCTTCGGAAATATTACTTCACATACTAAAAAGTCATTAAAAAGGAATCCGGATCAGATGATGTTAACTGATTCAGGATCTGAGCTGTTCCTTTATGAGCTTTTCCGTTTCCGGCAGAAGTTTCATAACACTGTCCATTTCCTCAGGCAGAAAACAGCCGAGGACATAGTCTGCCACCGGAATTTTCGGATTATCAGGTCTTCCAACACCGAACCGTATACGTACGAAATCAGGAGTTCCAAGAAGCTGGGCAACGGATCTTATGCCGTTGTGTCCCTTATGTCCTCCGCCTTTCTTAACTCCTGTTTTCCCGAAAGGAAATTCTATTTCATCGTGAACCACTATTACATCCGAGGGAGATGCCTTGTAGAACTTTACAGCCTGCACCACAGATTCCCCGCTCAGATTCATAAAGGTCTGAGGGAACAGTACACACACATCTGTTCCCTCTACATTTCCTGTCCCTGTGAAGGCCTGAAACTTTTTCTGTGAAGGAACAATTCCGTTATGATCGCAGAAGTATTCCCCTGTAATAAAGCCTATATTGTGACGGCTTCGCAGATACTGTCTGCCCGGATTGCCCAGAAACACTATTATTTTCATATGCTTTCCTGCTGAATAAATTTATGAAGTCACAGAATCCGGACAGCATTAAGATTTCTGCCTGCATCACCTGCCCTGTGAGAAAAGAATTCATCACAGTGTGTCCGGCTGCATATCCGGAAACAGAAGATATTTCCCGGCTCAAGCCCTGCTGCTTCAAGGGAGGCGGCAGCTGATGCCCACAGATCTACATAGAGCTTTCCGTTCCGGCTGACAGTCTGTTCCGGAAAGAAATCAGCCACATCCCGGCTGACTTCATAGACCTCAGGACCGATTGAAGGAAGAATATATGCCATGAGATGTTCCGGCACAGAACCGTATACATCTGCCATTTTTTTCACAGTTTTACCGGAAATGCCAAGTCTGCAGCCCTTCCAGCCGGAATGAACTGCAGCACAGGCAGGCCTGTCCGGATCCAGTATGATGACAGGAACACAGTCTGCAGTCCGGATGACAGTACAGATTCCCGGAACATCTGTAATAAAAGCATCTGCCGTTCCATAAAAAGGAAGATCCATGTCCGGAACTTTTTCTACAGTCACAATCTCATCTCCGTGAACCTGTTCCAGAGAAAGAATTCTCTCCGGCAGCAAACCGGTTACGGAAGAAAGAATTTTCTTTTCCGCTCTGCGTATCTCTTCTCTTTCCATGGAGAAGTCAATATGATTTACGGCCCTGCCTGCACAGATGATTTCGTAACCGGCAGGCAGAGGCTCTGCCCGGAAAAAATTCCCGGGAATTTTCACTAACGATGGTTTTTCCATATTTCTCACAGCTGAATTTCAAAAGGCCTGCGCTTCCGGAAAACAGTCAGTTTCCGGTAGCCTGCCTTCCTGAGAATTTCTGCAGCCCTGGCCAGACCGTATCCGTTCTGTTCCGGAGAATGGGAATCGGATCCGAGAGTCACAGGCACACTGCATTCAAAAAACAGATTAATGATATCCTCCGACGGATACTGTTCCTGCACAGGCTTAAGCCATCCGGAAGTATTGACTTCAAAAGCCATTCCGGATGAAACAAGTTTCCGTCCAAGTCTTTTCAGTACTGACGAAAAATCAGCAGAAGGCCTGTGCCCGAATTTTTTAAGAAGATCAATATGCCCTGCAATATTGAACAGACGGCTGTCAATGAGTCTTTCAATAACAGAATAATATTCTGTGTAAAGCCCGTTGATATCTCTGGAAGAGAAGCCGTCAGTATAATCAGGATTGTCAAACCCCCATCCGTCAAGATAATGACAGGAACCGATAAGATAATCCAGCCTGTCATCTGTAAAATAACTGGAATCAAAGGAGCCAAGAAGAGGGAAATCCACCTCAAATCCTGTAAGAATTTCAAGACGTCCGGCATACTGATCCCTGAGCCTGAAAAGATCCTGTATATATGCTTCTGTCTCCTCAGGAGCCATGCTCTCTCCAGGTCTCATGGCTTCTGGAACAGGGGCATGATCAGCAAAACCCAGCCAGGCAGTTCCTGCCTTCAGGGCAGCCTCTGCATATTCCTGGAGAGTTCCTGAGGCATGACCGCAGCGGGATGTATGATTGTGCAGATCCGGAAACATCAGTATCCGTGCCCTGTATAAAAGGATGAAATGCGTTCCAGGATTTTTCTGTCATCAGAGGCTTCACCGGCAGGTGCATATTTTCTGACAAAAAACTTTTCCAGACCTGAAGAACTTTTCCCTGAGGCAATGACAGAGATATACCGGTTCAGGGGATGGACAGGATGCCTGACATTACTGCCTGCCAGTTCCTCCAGTTTCATAAAAACAAAGCTGCTTTCAGGCCGGAAAAACGGACCGGCTCCAGGACTTGTAAGATACAGAACCAGTATTTTCTGTTCACGAAGATGGACAGCTGCCAGTTCAACACCGTGCAGTTCAGCGTATCTGGGACGTATAATAATACGGGATATGCAGGACAGTTCTTCTCTGACCGGATGAACAGACAGACAGAATCTTACTTTGTCCGGAGTCAGCATATAGGCACGGTTTTCCGGACACTTTAGGGCCGGATATATTATTTCCATGCTCCGTGTCCCGGAACGGTATCTGTCAGAAAGATACAGACGGCCGGATCTGTCCCGGAGGAGCTGATCAATATCCCATCTGAGATCTGTTTCAATATCGGAAAGGGACGCAGCTGCATCCTGTCCCCTGTCTTCCCCGTAATAATCCCTTATATCGAACATCTGAATC
Source organism: Spirochaetota bacterium (assembly GCA_045600925.1). Lineage (GTDB taxonomy): Bacteria > Spirochaetota > UBA4802 > UBA4802 > UBA5550 > JAZRYV01. The sequence goes on along the minus strand of JAZRYV010000300.1, from coordinate 695 downwards.
CTTTAAAAATTATTTCGGATAATAACCTGCTAAACAGTTTTATGGCAAGAAGAAAAAACTCCGGCAGTTCCAGGGGCATACTAATCCATACGAACTCATTACTCCTTCCGGCACTGATGCACATAAGCAAATCTGCACAAATAAAATGTCAAATCAGTTCATATTTCTGGTTATTCCGGCTGACTTTTCCTGTCATAATTTAGAATTCTGATCATCTCTGCCTTTGGGCTGCAGGGATGCGGTTCGACCTTACAGGCAAACTGTGTCCGGTTAAAACGGTTTTTCATCAGGAAGTTACAGTGCTTCTATCTCTGTCTGTGACAGACCTGTGGATTTTGATATAACTGAAACGGAAATGCCTTCTTTCAGAAGATTTTTTGCAGTCTCAGTTTTTGCCTCTGCTCTGCCCTCTGCTCTGCCCTCTGCCCGGGCTTCTTCCCTTGCCTCTGCCATGTCCGTTTCCATCAGAATCCTGACTCTCTCTTCCAGTGTCATGTATTCGTTCCCCCAGTGTTCATTCTGCCTTGCCTGCTGTACCTTCTCATCTATTTCCATGGCAAGCCTGCTTTTCCCTGGATCTCCTGTCTTTATGTATTCAAAAAAATATTTCTTCTCTTCCGGCAGATCCTTCAGATTCCCGTGTGTGTTTATGTACAGTGTCCGGCCTCTGTCTTTCAGAATCATGGACGCATCCT
>JAZRYV010000299.1:0-3918 GCA_045600925.1 Spirochaetota bacterium | reverse complement strand
GAAGAATAATGGATGAATGTGAAGATTATGAAAGCTGCGGTGAACTCTTTCCTTATATAAAGAATCTCAGAAAAGAGCTTCCAATAAAGGACGAAATTTACTCCACAAAAGAATAACCGGGGAGAAAACAATGTTCAGATCAACCTTTCGAGGCGGCATTCATCCTCCTGAAAGCAAGACAGCTACTGAAAAATGTGAATTTTCCAATCTGTCCATACCCGGAGTATGCTATGTCTCTTTAACCCAGCATATTGGTGCTCCTGCCGAGCCTGTTGTTCAGCCGGGAGATATTGTTGCAGAAGGCCAGCTGATAGGAAAAGCAGCCGGCTTTGTAAGTGCAGATGTTCATTCTCCGGTGCCGGGAAAGGTTCTGGACATTAAACAGATTCAGACCATTTACGGAAACAAAACTGCCGTTCTCATTGAACCTGACGGTGCCTTCGGCTTTCCTGCTTCCGAGCCTGCAGATATAGAATCACTTGCAAAAGATGATATCATTGCTGCAGTTAAGAAGGCAGGAATCGCAGGTCTTGGAGGGGCAGCTTTTCCGACACATGTAAAACTGACTCCTCCGGCAGATGCAAAAATTGACACGCTTGTCATCAACGGTGCGGAATGTGAACCATATCTGACTGTTGATGACATGCTTATGCGGACATATCCTGAACAGATCATCGAAGGAGTCAGGATTACAATGAAAGCTCTTGATGTGTCAAAAGCCATTATCGGAGTTGAAGACAACAAAAAGCAGGCAGTAAATATACTTCAGAAAACTGTAAATGACCAGGGACTTGCAGAGAAAATAACAGTAAAGGCTCTCAGAACCAGGTATCCTCAGGGCGCTGAAAAACAGCTGATCTACAGCCTTACAAAAAGGACAGTTCCTTCCGGAAAACTTCCTTCTTCTGTGGGAATCGCAGTACAGAATGCAGGAACAGTTTTTGCCATCAGGGAAGCAGTCCTTTTGGGCAAACCTCTTTATGAAAGATACATTACCGTATCCGGCTCTCTCATAAACAAACCTGGGAACTACAAGGTGCGCATAGGCACACTTGTTTCAGATATAGTAAATGACTGCGGAGGATTAAAGGCAGAACCTGCAAAGATCATCATGGGAGGTCCCATGTGCGGTACAGCTCTTTCCTCCATGGATATTCCAGTGGTCAAGGGAACTTCCGGCATTCTTTTCCTTTCCGAAGATGAAATTTCCCCTGGAAATTTTTCAGACTGCATTAGATGCGGGAAATGCGTAGCTTCCTGTCCCATGGGACTTATGCCCTGTGAACTGGGTACAGCTGCTGAAAAGGGCAGATTTGATCTTTCAGATAAACTTCATCCTCTTGACTGCATCATGTGCGGATCCTGTCAGTTCTCCTGTCCTGCAGGACGGCCGATGCCTAACTTTATTAAACTGGCCCAGAACCACCTGCGTCAGCAAAAGAAATAATCAGGGATAACAACATGGCTGAAGAAAATAAAAAATCCCTGCTGAAAGTTTCTGCCGCACCTCATATAAACAGCGGGGAAACCATCAGCCGGATCATGTGGACAGTAGTAATTGCAATGCTGCCTGCCATGATATATTCTGTATATATTTTCGGAATCAGGGCTCTGCTCATTCTCATTACAGGAGCAGCTGCAGCTGCTGCAGGGGAAGCCCTGATTCAGTATGCTTTAAAAAAGAAAATCACAGTGTATGACGGATCAGCAGTCATAACAGGACTGCTTCTCGGCATGAACGTTCCTCCTTCTGCACCTCTGTGGATGGTTGCTGTGGGATCTGTTTTTGCAGTAGTAATTGTAAAACAGCTTTTCGGCGGACTTGGATTCAATATTTTCAATCCGGCACTGGCTGCCAGAGCTTTTCTCCTTGCATCATGGCCTGTTCATATGACCACAGGATGGCATGTATTCGACAACGGGAAAATTCTTTCCGAAACTGCTGTCAATACAATGAACTTTCCTGAAGCCGCTTTTGATGCAGTAACCGGTGCCACACCCCTTACAGCCTTAAAGGAAGGCTCAAAGATTCTTGCTGAATACAGTATTTCCATGGATCAGTTCTGCAGCTTCCTTTTCTCTCCGGATATGATTCTTGAAAGATTTACCGGAAGTACAGGAGGATGTATTGGAGAAACATCCGGTCTGCTTATTCTCATCGGAGGCCTGATTCTCATTTTCCGCAAAGTGATAACCTGGCATATTCCTGTGGTCTTTACAGCCACTGTGGGAGTCCTTGCCTTCATATACTATTCTGTTCTTGGCTATCCTGTTCCCGGCATGATTGCGCTGTCTCATGTGCTTTCAGGAGGACTTTTCCTTGGTGCCTTTTTTATGGCAACAGATATGGTCACATCTCCGGTTACACGGAAAGGAATGCTTATTTTCGGTGCAGGCTGCGGTATAATCACCTTTGTCATCAGAATCTGGGGAGGATATCCTGAAGGTGTTTCCTATGCAGTTCTGCTTATGAATGCAGCTGTTCCTCTTATAGACCGCTGTACAAAACCTAAAGTTTTCGGATTGTGAGGCTGCCATGTTCAGAAATATAATAAAACCTGCCCTGATTCTTACAGCAGTGGGCTTTATATCAGCCTTTATTCTTTCCCATGTTGACAGAATCACAGCTCCGGGAATTCTGCTTCAGAAGGCTGAAAAAGAAAAACTTGCACTTTCAATTGTTCTCCCCGGATATACAGCCGGAGAAGAACAGCAGATTTCTTCAGAATCATGCACTCTCCGCTACTGGACAGGAGAAAAGCTGTCAGAACAGAACAACAAGCCGGCTGCAGTAAAAAAACAGATTCCGGAAAAAGCCTGGGCATTCATAAGTGCATATCCAGGATACAGCGGAGATGTGGAAGTAATGACCGGAATAAAAGCTGACGGAACCATTACAGGAATATACATCATCAGCCAGACAGAAACTCCGGGACTTGGAGCCCGCTGCATGGAACAGGCCAGCTCCGACACACTCTGGGATCTTCCCGAAATACTCTCCAGGGAAAAAAAGGAAGATACAATGCCCTGGTTTCAGGAACAGTTCACAGGTCTGAATTCATTTCAGAAAATAGGAATTCAGAAATTAGGGGACTGGACTCCTGATAAAAAGGATGTGCTGGCAGAATCAAATTCCATAACAGCAATCACCGGTGCAACCATAACCAGCCGTGCAGTAATCAATGCAGTCAGGAAAGGAGCTGATATAATTCAGAAGGCCATGGAAGCAGAAAACGGAGGTTTAAAATGAATTATCTCTCAGAATTTACCAAAGGCCTCTGGAAAAAAAATCCTATTCTTGTAATCGGTATTGGTCTCTGTCCGACACTGGCAGTTTCCACCTCCGTATCAAATGCACTGTGGATGTCGCTGGCCGTAACCTTTGTTCTAGTCTGCTCAAACATAATCATCTCACTTATTAAGAACATAGTTCCGTCCCATGAACGTATTCCTGTTTTCATAACTGTTATTGCAACCTTTGTAACAGTAGTAGAACTTATGCTGAATGCATTCCAGCCGGAAGTATATAAAGCACTGGGAATTTTCATTCCTCTGATTGTTGTTAACTGCATAATTCTGGGAAGGGCGGAGGAATTTGCCTCAAGAAACGGAATTCTGGCCTCCATAATGGACGGTCTTGGCATGGGCATCGGTTTCGGTCTTACACTGACAGTACTTGCTCTGGTAAGGGAGTCCCTTGGAGCAAACAAAATCTTCGGTCTCACACTGATTCCGGGCATGGAACCTTCATCAGCAATGATTATGGCTCCGGGGGCCTTTTTTACTCTAGGGCTTATGCTGTGGGGCATGAACCGCATTAATTCAAAAAAATAAAAGGGGACAGGTATGGAATTAAAGATACTTTTCGGAATCCTCATAAGTACAATATTTATCAACAACTATGTTCTTTCCCAGATT
>JAZRYV010000298.1:0-2118 GCA_045600925.1 Spirochaetota bacterium | reverse complement strand
TTCTATAAACCTGTTCCCTGTGTTAAGACCTTCCAGCTTATGAAAATCAAACCTGTAAATACGGGTCCCGCAGGAAAAACAGACACCGTTTTCTGTAATGATAATATCCCCTCTGCCGATTCGTTTAAGTCCGCTGAATTTTTCCTCATTATGAATTGTTCCGCTGAATTCAGGTTCCAGGAAAAGCACACCTTCCCTGTCCCCGCCGAAAATCTCCTCTTTTGCTTCAGTCAGCTCCTTCGGATCCGGTTTAAATATTAAATCCTCCAGAAATTCTTCCCTGTGCTGCTTTAACGGAAAAAATGATGAAGTGGAGCTGCCTTCATTTTCTGAGGCGGGGACAGAAGGAACAGATTTCTGTTCTGACTTTTCCAGATCCCGGATATCCACCAGTTTAACCGGCTCCTCCTGAGGATCTCTTTCAGGATAAAATACAGGGGCAGAACTGATCAGGGCTTCTTCCGGTACAGGAACAGGCACAGACACGCAGCCGGCCTCAGCATATTCAGGTGCGGGAATACGTTTTTTTTCAGGCTTTGAAATATTTATCTGTTCTGCAGCGGGTTCCGCGGCCGGCTGAACTGATGCAGGGGATTCCGGCACATTCAGTGTGACATCAGACAGCACAGCAGAAGAATCCCTGCCTGTTTTTTTCACCAGGAAAGGCAGTATGATTAAAACAAGACCAGACAGGACAAGAGCTGCTGCAATATAAACAAGATAATTCATAGAATACTCTTTTCAATATGATGCCTGCTTTTACAGGGCTTTACAGAAGAATGTCAAGATTTTTTCAGCCGGATTTAAATTTTCCACAGTCCTGTTTTAAGATAAGGCGCCGTAAGCCACGGAAAATCCCGGGATTCATTTTTATAAAAAATATTTTTCCATCCGGACGGGTGAAAGGCAAAATATTCCTTCTCTGATATGCCAGTGGTATTTACTGCAGAAAGTATATACCCTCCTTCCTCCGCCAGAGGTTCAATGGCTTCAAGAATTTTTCTGTAATCATCCCTTATGGAGAAAGTGGTCTTTTTATTCCTGGAAAAAGTGGGAGGATCCAGAACAATAAGAGAAAATTTTCTTCCTTTTTTCCCAAGTCTTTTTATCCACTCAATACAGTCTCCTGAAATGAAATCCCTGTCATCTGTACGGAAACCGTTGAGCCTGTAATTGGCCTTTGCCTTTTCCAGCACTGATGAGGACAGATCCACATTTACAGCGGAGGAGAGACCGTGTTTAAGACCGTGAAGAGAAAACATGCATGTATAGGAAAAAAGGTTAAGCATTGTCATGTTTTCCCTGCTTTCATACAAATTCTTAAGTTCACTGCGGACTTCCCGCATGTCCAGGAAGATTCCGGTGCTCTGACCGTTCACTGGGTCTGCATATGCAAGGACACCGTCCTGGTTAACATAAAAATCAGACCCTGGATATTCCCCTTCCAGAAGGACAGATTTCCGTTCTGATGCAAAATCCCTGGCTCCCTTAAGTTTTTCACGGTTCTTGAAAAGAACCCCCTTTATTTCCACCGGAAGCTTTTTTACTGCTTTCAGAACTGCTTTTCTGTATTCAGGATCAGGACCGGTGCCTCCGTTACGGTCCAGGACCTGTTCCTCATAGCCCTGAACCAGAATCCATGCTCCAAGCCGGTCAGCAGCAAGTCCCCGGACTCCGTCCCCTTCACCGTTCAGGAGACGAAAGCAGTCCAGATCCTGCCTGAGAAAAAGATCCCTCCTTTTTTCGAAGGCTGCAGTCATAAGATCACTCAGATCCAAGGGACAACGCCTCCTTAAGCTGCACAAGTCTGGCAGCAATCTGTTCATACCTGTCATCCGTCTTTATACGGCTGTCTGTAAGCCAGCTCATTCCGCAGGCCTCAACTGAGGACAGCTTAAGGTACTCTGAAACATTCACAGGACTGATTCCTCCTGTGGGAAGGAGTTTCAGAGGCTCCCCTGCAAAGGGAGCGGCAATGGCCCTGAGCCATTCCGGTCCCCCCAGAAGCTGTGCAGGAAAGATCTTCACCAGACAGGAGAATTTCATAGCAGCCATAAGTTCGGAAGGCGTTGATGCTCCGGGAATAAAGGGAAAGTTCAGCAGGGCTGCATGACCTGC
>JAZRYV010000297.1:0-4856 GCA_045600925.1 Spirochaetota bacterium | reverse complement strand
AAACAAATAAAGAATATAGAATTAATCCTCTCTCATTTAATCCCTTTGGTTGTAAGTTCCCCCCCCATTTATTAATAAAGAAACTTAAATAATTATTGTAAAAATTTCCCCAATTTGTTAAAGCTCGTTCAAGAATTGGTTAAAGAATCAGCAAAAATTAGCAGAAAATTTGTTTATCTGCCCTTGACAGTAATATTTTTTGAATATAATAAGGTTATAAAATGTAATAAAAATGTGACTATATAATAAAATCCGTTGCTATTTGTATTAAAAATGTACTGTTTACAGCATGAAAATGTATGTAAATGCAAAGAAATCAGATTAAAATAGGTTTAAATGCTGATTTAAACGGAAGGGTAATTCTTCAAAACCGGTGGCTGTAATTTATTGCAGCGGCAGGTTCGATTCCTGCCCCTTCCGCATTTCAGGAGAAAAGAATGGTTCAGAAACAGGAACTTCTGCGGACCCTCCCTCAGGTTGAAAAAATTCTTTCCATGCCTGAATTTCAGGCCTTCGGTGAGAAAATTTCCCGCACTGCTGCAGCAGATGCAGTCCGGGAAGGCCTGGATATTTTCAGAAAAAAGATTCTGGAGGGGAAGGTCACTGATACTGAGGAACTGCTTCCTTTTTTAGCAGGCATGTGCCGGAAAAAAGAAAAGGAAAAACTGCAGAGGGTTATTAACTGTACAGGTGTCATTATACATACAAATCTGGGACGTTCCCCTGTCAGCCAGGAAATCCTGAAAAAAGCTGTCTTTGAAATGAGCGGATATTCAAACCTGGAGCTGGATCTTAACACCGGACTCCGCGGGAAGAGGGGAGGCTTTGCTGAACAGCTTGTCTGTTCCCTTACAGGAGCAGGAGCAGCCCTTGTGGTAAACAACAACGCTGCTGCTGTTTTCCTTATTCTCAGCGAATTCGCTGCAGGGAAGGAGGTTGTTGTTTCCAGAGGGGAACTGATTCAGATCGGCGGAGGCTTCCGGATTCCGGATATTATGAAACAGAGCGGTGCTCTGCTGGTGGAAACAGGCACTACCAATATTACAACAGCAGATGATTACAGACGGGCCGTTACGGACAGCACTGCCATGATTTTTTCCGCTCACAGGTCAAATTTCACAGTAAACGGTTTTACGGAAACCCCTTCCCCTGAAGAACTTGCATCACTGAAAAACGGGAAAATTCTGTATGTCCGGGATCTGGGCAGCGGCAGTCTGATGCCTCTGCCTGGTGCTGCAGATGAAAAAACTGTTTCTGCAGAACTGAGGCAGGGGGCTGATCTGGTATGCTTCAGCGGAGACAAGCTGGCCGGAGCCTGTCAGGCAGGCATCATATGCGGTGAAAAAAGCCTTGTGGACAGACTGAGAAAGAATCCTCTCATGAGGATGCTGCGGCCGGGGAAATTTACATATTTTCTGCTGCAGGAGAGCCTGCTGCAGTACGCCTCCGGCTGTCCGGAAAAAATACCGGTCAGGAAGGCGGCAGCTCAGACCAGGGCTGAACTGCTGGACTCAGCGGAGAAAATTTTACGGAATATAAAAAATACCGGCCTGCGGAAAGTTCTTTCGGTTACGGAAACTGAAGGTGCTTTCGGAGGAGGGGCTTTGCCGGGGAAGGAAATACCATCAGCCGGCCTTGCCCTTGCAGTAAAGAATCCTGATGCTGTTTACAGATATTTTCTGAATCTTCCTGTTCCTGTGGCCGGCATAATATCAGAAGGAAAATTTATTCTGGACATGCTTGCAGTACAGGAAAGAGATCTGTCTGACCTGGCTTCCGGTCTGGAAAATATTCCGGAAAACCTGCTGAAATAACGGAGAAAAAATGACAATCACAAGAATAAAAGAAATTTTAAAAAAACCTGTGGCATGGATTCTGCTGTTTAATGCAGTACTGTATCTGACAGGGATTCTGTGGGGACTGCCTTCATCCGAGGACTGGCATTCCGATTCACTGGCTCCTTATTATCCCCTGCTGGGACTGAGCCAGGGCTTTTCCTTCGGGTATCTGAACAAGTATCCGCTGGTTCATCAGGTCCTGCTGGCAGTCCTTAATCTTCCTGTGGCTCTTGCAGCCTTCATAAACAGCAGTCCTGCAGAAGGGCTGAGCCTGTCAAAATTCCTTCTGCTCATAAGATCTCCTGAATACGCATCCTGGCTCACTCTCACTGACAGACTGGTATCTGCAGCCATGGGGCTGGGAATCATTTACTGGATGTACAGGGCTGTCCGGGAACTTTTTACGGAAAGGGCAGGACTCATTGCAGCCTTCCTTCTCTCTTTTGATGCAGTATTGAATTTTTATTCCCACATGGCCAAGGTTGAGGTCCCCTATGTGTTCTGGGGCGTTCTGGGAATGTATATGCTCATAAAGGTAATAAAGTACAGGAATCTTTCTGATTACATGTATCTGGCTCTCTTCTCCTGTCTGTGCTACGGAACAAAGGATCAGGGATATGCGGTTTTCTTTTTTCCGTTTATCTTTTATCTGCTCGTATGGCCGGCTCTGTTCCCTGAACAGGGAGTTTCACGTCTTAAATCTGTTTTTAACCGGAAGTTCCTGATCTTCTGCGGTGCATTTATTCTGTTTTCTGTAATAACACAGAATATAATTTTTAATCTGGACGGTTTTCTTTACAGGTTCAGCATCCTGACAGGCTGGAACGGCCAGCGGAGCATTGCATATACCATGGATTTTGCAGGCATTTTTGCTCTTTTTGCAGACAGTGCACGGTGTACTGTAAGAGAGGGTATAGGGCTGCCTCTGTTCCTTCTTTATACAGCAGGAGCCTTTGTTTTTATCTGCCTTAATTTCCGAAGAGGGAAAACTTTTCTGCTGCAGCTGGTATTTCTGCTGGGATCTGTTTCTGTCTATCTGACATTTGTTCAGGTGGTACGGCAGGCTCAGGTCAGATATCTGCTTCCTGTGACTGTTTTTATGACTGCCTACGGTGCATGGCTTGTGGATTATGCATGGGAAAAAGTCAGGGGGAGGATGAAGATTTTCTGCAGTGCGGTTATGGCCTGTGTTCTGCTCTACTCCTTCTGGTTTGTGTTCTCATCTGATATGAATCTCATCAACGACCTCCGTTACAGAGCGGAGGAGTGGATGGAAGAAAATATTCCGGAAGGTTCATCAATTGAATACTATGCCTATCTCCATTATCTGCCAAGATTTCCCAAAGGCACTTATTCCTACCGGGTTACAAAAGATGCCATGTCAGTGGAAAAACGCAGACCTGATTACATAGCAGTCACATCTCATTATTATAACAGATTTTTTGCCGGAACTGATGATTCTGCTGAAGGAGGGCGTATAAAAAATACACAGAAGGCAATCCGTTTTATGACAGAATCAGACATGCCTCAGTTTATGAAAGAACTGTTCAGTGACGGCCTGAACTACAGGGTGGCAGCAGAGTTTAATGAAGAGCCTCACTGGTACCGGAAGGTTGGTCATGCAAGACTGTCCCCTGCGCGTCTTGTGATATATAAAAGAACGGATCCTGAGAAAACAGGAAAAAAAGCGGAGGCTGTAAAATGAAGATAAGACGTTCTGTAAAAATTCTGCTTCTCTGCCTTGCAGTGATTTCGGCAGCTGCAGCCGTGATGATGCTTTCCCTTCGAGCATGGAATGCCTCCTGCTGTTCAGAATGGGCAGCCTCTGAAGGTGACGGCCGCATGGTAAAGGCAGGTGATCACAGCCTGTACTGTGAACTCCGTGGATCTTCCGGACCTGTAGTGATTTTTGAAGGGGATGCAGGTTTTTCATCTGCAGAGTGGCGGCCGGTGGCAGCGGCTCTGGCTGAGAGATGCAGGACTCTTGTCTATGACCGGGCAGGATACGGCCGCAGCGAAGCAGGGCCATTTCCAAGAACCGGTGAACAGATCACTGCAGAGCTTTATGAACTGCTGAAAAATCTTGGACTGGAAAACGGGCCCTTTATTCTGGCAGGCCAGGGACTCGGAGCATGGTACATGGAGATGTTTGCCGCTTCCCATCCGGAACATGTTCTGGCTTTAATACTTGCTGAACCAATGACATCCGCGTATCCTCTGTTTAAGGAGACTCTGGATCCTGTGGTCTACAGCAACCTGCTGGACCGCGGGGCTTCCCTTAAGATGACCGGGATTCTTGGCCGGGCCGGAATTATCCGCCTGCTGGAAGCATCCCCCTATACTGTCCTCCCTGATGAAATAAAAAAGGATGTGGTGGAAAACTATTCCAGACCGGAAGCTCTGGATGCAATGTATGATGAGTACCGCAGGGGCCCGGTACGGCGTTCTGCTGTAAATAATTCTCTTAAACTGCCTTCTGTTCCTCTGACTGTCCTGACTCATTCCAGGGACCGGTACAGAAAGGAAATGATGAATTATTATCTGGCATGGAACGATATAGATGAAATAGAGAAAATATGGTCCTCTGTAATCCATGCTGTTTCCTGCCAGGCCTCTTCTTTTAAATCGGTTCAGGCAGAGACCAGTCTGGGCAATATATGCCTGGAAGAGCCTGGACTTTTTGTTCAGGCTGTGAAAGAATATCTGAGCTCCGGCAGAAAAAAATAATGTTCATTCCTGCCACACCTGAGGAGGTCAGAGACAGAGGCTGGTCCGGTCTGGACATTATTCTGGTTACAGGGGATACATACATAGATTCATCCTCCATAGGCGTCAGCATAACAGGTCATGTGCTTATGGATGCAGGTTTCCGTGTGGGAATCATTGCACAGCCGGATATAAATTCAGACAGGGACATTCTGCGTCTTGGTGAGCCTGAACTGTTCTGGGGTGTCACCTCCGGTTCTGTGGATTCAATGGTACCCAATTACAATGCCGACAGGAGCCGCCGCAGGCAGG
>JAZRYV010000296.1:0-3059 GCA_045600925.1 Spirochaetota bacterium | reverse complement strand
GGACTCTTTCTCTGGACAGGTACAGCTCATCCCCTATTTCCGCCAGTGTCATGGGAGTGCCGCCGTTAAGACCGAAACGCATTTCTACGACTTTCCGTTCCTTTTCAGGAAGGGATCTGATTATGGTTCCGAGCAATGATTTAAGATCCCCTTCCACCATGGAAATTTCCGGTCCAGATGTCTGGTCATCTTCTATTGTCTGTATATAGGCTTCATTAAATTCTGATGAATCTTCTGAATCAATGGAAAGACAGTTGCCTGCTATGGCCCTTAAATGACGGACATCCGATTCCTCCATTTCCAGCTGGTCAGCTATTTCACTGGCAGAAGGTTCCCTTCCAAGACTCTGTTCAAGGATTCTTGTAATATATTCTATTTTTCGAAGATCTCCTGTTCTGTTCAGAGGAATTCTGATAAGAAAGGCTTTCTGAGAAATGGCCGTCAGAATTGCCTGACGAATCCACCACACTGCATAGGATATAAAATGAAAGCCCATATCCGGGTTGAACTTCTCAGCGGCCTTCATTAGTCCCACATTCCCTTCGTTGATAAGATCCAGAAGGGAAAGACCGCGGGACTGATATTTTTTTGCAATTGTGACTACAAAACGAAGATTTGATTTTACCAGTTCATGCCTGGCCTTTTCGTCTCCCTGAAAGGAAAGTCTTGCGAGACGGTCCTCCTCTTCTCTGGGAAGAACGCTGATTTTATTGATCTGTTTAAGATACCATATAACGGAGGCATCACTGGATTCAGACTGATCATTTCTGTTCTCCGTTTTTTTTTCACCCAGCCCGGAAAAGACATCATCAGCTTTTTCGGAAGCAACAAAAAAAACCGGATCCTCACTGTTTAGAACATCTTTCATGCATTCAGAGACGGTTTTTCTGTTTTTCCCCATGTTTTTATCCTGTTTATTAATATGAGCAGGCCGGAGATTTCTCTCCGGCACTTCTGCTGTCAGTCAAGCTTGGGAATCTTAAGCACCCATCCTGGATAAATAAGGTCAGGATCCTGTATTTTATCTTTGTTGGCTTTGTATATGGATTTCCATTTCCATGGATCTCCGTAATATTTGTCTGCAATTCTCCAGAGACAGTCCTTAAGACTTTCCCTGTAGACAACAGTATAGAGAACATAGTCCTTATCCTCAGACACATCTGTTCCTGCAGAAACATCAGGATTTCCTTCTGTCAGCCCTGCAGCTGCCACATTGGAAAGCAGAAATGCCTCTCTGGCTGCCTCTATGGATTCTCTGTAGCGTCCTTCGCTGAACAGGGATTCAGCATCAGCAAGAGCCTCCCTTACCGCTTTCAGATTTTCTGAAGAACCGTTTCCTTTTTCAAGAACAGTCAGTCTTGCCTTTGCTGCGGAAAGTTCATGTTCTGCTGTCATTTTCATGGCTGTGGAACAGGCTTCCTCTGCGTTGATTCTGGCTGCAGAAACAGCTGAAAAACCTTTCTTTACGGCCAGCTGATTATATGCTTCCTCTGCTTCAGTAAGATTTTCCTCTGCCAGAGCCATGTTTTCAGCTGCATATTCTGCCGCATGATAATCGGTTGCCAGCTGAAGAAGCGCCTTGACTTCTGCAATGGCATCCTTAAGTGTATCTTTCTTTTCAAGAGCTGCGGTTCTGGCTTCCTTTGCTGCCTCATCAGCCTTCAGTGCAAGAGGGAAAGCTTCCTCATACTGTTTGTTTTCGTAGGCAGAAAAGGCTCTGGAGAAAAGTTCCTTTGCTTCTGAATATTCGTCCGGAGCGAACTCCTCTGCATTGGCTTCTGCTGCCTCTTCCAGACTTTTTGAAGCAATATCTACAGTTTCCTTTGCCACAACAGGACAGGCCCTGAGATAGGCAGCCTCTGCCTGCACTGCAGCTTCCCTGGCAGCTTCTGCTGCCTCTTTTACATCATCATTCTGAACAAGGTCATGAGCCCTGCAGAGTCCGGCGGCTGCAGCGTCATATTCTGTTTTTGCATAAATATCGGCCTTTACAGACAGAGCCTTTGTCAGTGCTGTTTTTGCTGATATCAGATCTTCCATCGGCAAGGGATCTCCGCAGGCAGTAAACAGAAGTCCTGCCAGAATAAGTACCGGAAGTAATTTTATTGTTTTCATTTTATACCCCTTACAGGACCTGCATTTCATTTTCAGGACCTGATTTTATTTTTATGAAGAATAATTGTTTTATAATGTCAAGATAAATTATTCCCATGCTTTCCGTATATTGAAATCCAGTGTTTTTCCAGTTCCGGAAAAGAATCGTTTTCTATGGCTCTGCGGATCTGCTCCATAAAGGTCTTCATGAAAAACAGATTGTGATAGGTATTATAAATAAGAGCTGATATTTCTCCTGCACGGAAAATATGCCGCAGATATGCCCTGGAGAATCTCCTGCATACATAGCATCCGCATTCCGGATCCAGAGGCCCGCTGTCATTTTCAAAAGCTGCTGATTTTATGTTCACCCTTCCCTGAGATGTATACAGAGTTCCGTTTCTGGCAATTCTTGTGGGCATGACACAGTCGAACATATCCACACCCTCCCTTATGGCTGAAAGAATTTCCAGCGGACTTCCCACCCCCATCATGTATCTTGGGGTATGATCCGGAAGGAACTGCATGGTATGAGCAGTCATCTCCCTGTAAACATCCTTCGGTTCCCCTACGGAAAGGCCTCCTATGGCATAGCCGGGGAAATCCATCTCCACCAGCCTTTCCGCAGCTTCCTGCCTCAGATCCTTATAAGTGCTTCCCTGAACGATCCCGAAAACAGTCTGCTGTTCAGGATCAAATGTTTTTCTCCAGTACTTTACAGCCCTGTCAGCCCAGTCACTGGTTCTTGCAAGAGCAGCTCCGGCCTCCTCCTTTTCACATGGATAACGGCAGCACTGATCCAGAACCATCATAATATCCGAGCCGATGGACCTCTGAATGTCCAGAACTCCTTCCGGTGAAAAGAAATGGGATGATCCGTCCAGATGGGACCGGAACTCCACACCGTCCTCCCTTACCCTGCACAGATCCGACAGGGAAAAAACCTGAAATCCGCCGGAATCCGT
>JAZRYV010000295.1:0-7134 GCA_045600925.1 Spirochaetota bacterium | reverse complement strand
AAGAAAAATAAAAAGTAATCATGAATGAAAATTGATATCCCCCAGAGACTTCTTCTGTCCTGTCTGAATGTCAGCCTCATCTGATGCCAGCCGGTTCCTCCGTGTTCTGATGCAGATAATCCTTCCGATACGAATCCGAATTTTTCATAGTAACGGACAAGTTTTTCCCTGCAGGCAAGCACCAGTCCTTTTCTGCCCTGTTTTTTCGCTGTGTCTGCAAACATCTTCATAAGCTGTGCTGCATATCCCCGGCGGCGGTACTCCGGATCAACAGCCAGTCCGAATATCATCTGCCACTGCCCGTTTTCATTATGCATGGAAGCATCTGCATACATTTCATCTTTAAGGTCCGGATCATCGGCTGCAAAGCCGTTAATAAAGGCAATGATTCTGTCTCTGTCCGTCATGACGAGGAAATGGTCTGCAAAATGACGGAGTCTTTCCTGAAACTGTTCCGGAGTGGCTGCTTCTGATTCCGGAAAACAGACAGCCTCCAGAACAGCAATGGCATCTTTATCATTCTGTGAGGCTGTTCTTATTTCCATATGATCATTCATTCCATTTTTTTATAATACAGGCTGTGCGTTCCGGCTGGTGCTGATCTTCAGTATTTACACCGGTTTCGCTGCAGAACTGTATAAAATTTCTGTCAGTCTGCTGCTTCAGTTCATAAAAAAACCTGCTTTACGCAGGCTTTTTTATTCTGTATTATTTGTCTTCCGAACCGGAGTCTGTTTTCAGACTCTTTTCAATTTCCTGAGTTACAGGGTCCGGAGCCTTGTAAACATCATCAACCATCATTTTTGCTTTTTCCTGATCAAAGGCTCTGTTCAGCATTTCAATGTATTCAGGGCTTCCGTTATAGGCTTCCATAGCAATGTCGCCTATAAGTGCTTTTATGTCATCCCGGCTGTTGCAGGTGATATTTATGATGTTGGGGCCGGAATTATATCCCCAGTTGAAACCGTCTGAAATTGTGGCAGTGAATGTTTCAGTGATTCCGTCACCGTCTGCATCTTCTGCATAGTAAAGGACATCATCATCCCCTTTTGCCTTTACCGTTGTTTTGTATTTCTGATCGCTGCTGTCGTTTATATCCCTTGGAATTTCCGTTCTTGTGATTAAAACGGTATTTTCTTCTTTCTTTAAAATAAGGGTTTTGAATCTGGCCACATGTCTCTTTAAAAAGGAGGTCCGTACAGTGCTGTACAGTTCGCCGTAGCCTGATTTTACAAAGTCGGCAGAACTGCTTCTTATGAGTTCCTTTCTCCTGTCGCTCATGATCATGAAATCAGGATCTCCGTCAATCTTGTTTTGCCACAGATCCCCTGGCATGACCCTCTGGCGCTGTTCCTGAACATACAGGTCGTTTACATGATCCGGACTGTCGTATCCGTCCATAATAAGACAGCTTTTTGAGTCCCTTATGATCAGAAGAGCTGCATAGGAGTTGTCTCTGAAATGGGAAACCTCTGTTTCGATCTGCTGATAAACGATTCTGTCCTCATTGTATCTGGATATCTGTTCGGGATCTATTTCTGTATACTGTATTTCTGCACTGCCTGTAAACTGCAGGGCAAGGACAGCTGTCATTACAGCGGATATTCTGAAAATATTTCTGATCATTGGAACCTCCGTGCAGGATTTCGGAAAAGACCTTATCCGTGAATCCATTGCAAAATAAATATATGGCAGAATCGGCGGTTTTTGTCAAACAGTTTATTAAGCCTGTTCCTGCTGCAAGGAAATTCGTTGACTGAAAATCAGCCTTCAGGTACAGGTCAAAAAAGAGGTTTCCGGAAATGAAAAAAAGCGTTATTCTGCTTGGATCAACAGGTTCTATCGGGCGGTCTGCTGCCCGGGTTGTAAGAGAATTCAGAGATGATTTTCAGGTGTACGGACTGGGATGCAGCAGCAGTCTTGATATTCTTGAGGAACAGATCCGTGAATTCCATCCGGCCGCAGTGGCGGTTGCTTCACAGGAGGCAAGGAACTCATCAGCCTATGCAGAGCTCAGGAACCTCTACTCAGATGTTGACTTTATAGAAAGCAGGGATCCTGTGCTGGAGCTTGCTTCAAGACAGGCTGATATCACACTCTCATCCATTGTAGGTGCTGCCGGTCTGCTGCCTTCGCTGGCTGCTCTTAAGTCCGCCGGAAGGGTTGCCCTTGCAAACAAGGAGACTCTTGTTATGGCCGGTGATCTTTTCATGAAGGAAAGGGAAAGGCTCGGAACGGAACTGATTCCTGTGGACAGCGAACACAGTGCAATTTTCTCTCTGCTGGAAGGCAGACGTGAATATCTGCGCAGAATTATAATCACTGCATCCGGAGGAAGTCTCCGGAACATGCCCGGGGAGGAACTTCCTTACGCCTCTCCGGAACAGGTTCTGGCACATCCAACATGGAAGATGGGAAGCAAGATTACAGTGGATTCTGCCACAATGATGAACAAGGGCTTTGAAGTCATAGAGGCCCATCATCTGTTCAGTGCCTCCTATGATGAGATTGAAGTGGTTCTTCATGCAGAAAGCCGTATTCATTCCATGATCGAAACCATGGACGGCTCTGTTTTTGCCCATATGGGGGAAGCGGATATGGCTCTTCCTATCATGAACTCATTTTTTTATCCGGAAAAGATTTCAAACAGTTTCGGCCGCATGGATTTTACAAAGCCGCTGGATCTTCATTTCCGCCCCTGGTCTGCTGACCGGTATCCGGCTCTGGCTCTTTGCTTTGAGGCAGGAAGAGCCGGTGGAACAATGCCTGCTCTGGTCAACGGATCCAATGAGGAAGCAGTCAGGGCTTTTCTGGACCGGAAAATCCGTTTCACAGACATTCAGCGTGTTGTTGAGTCTGCCGTTGAATCCTGTCCTGTAAAACAGTCCCCTGATCTGGAAGATATTCTGGATGCGGACAGACAGGCAAGGGAATCTGCTGTAAAAACAATTAGAGGTATATGCTTATGATGGTTTTAATATATATTGCTGCTGCCGTGGTTCTCCTGGGGCTGTGCATCTTTGTGCACGAGCTGGGGCATCTTCTTGGAGGACGGATGGTTGGCATAAAGGCCAGGATTTTTTCCATGGGATACGGCAGGGGATTCATAAAGAAAAAGTTCGGGGATACCACATGGCAGGTGACACTTATTCCCTTCGGAGGCTACTGTCAGTTTTACGGTGAAAATCCTGGAGATGCTGCTCTTGAATCAAAGCCTGCAGATCCGGAATCCCCGGATGTAAAGTACAGCTTTTCCTCAGCAGCCCCCTGGAGGAGAATGGTAACTGTTTTCATGGGACCTTTCTTCAATCTTCTGTTCGGCATTTTTCTTTTCTTTATAATGAATATGGCGGGCTACACAAAGGATACAAACCGGATTCAGATTCCTGAAGACATGCGCAGCGGAGAAATGATCTCTGCTGCCTGGCAGGCCGGTCTCCGTGACGGTGACAGAATTACAGCAGTCAACGGCCGGACCATCCGTGGTTTTGATGATATCCGGATGAAAGTTTATTTCTGCGACGGATCACCTCTTGAAGTGGAATATGAACGGGACGGTGAAGTCCGGACAGCTGCAGTAACTCCGGTTCAGGCAGAGGAAGGCCGGTATGTCATAGGAGTCCTTCCATACGGCAAACATATCCTTATTGCAGGTCTGGAAGACGGAGAAGCAGGGAAGGCTGCCGGTCTTCAGGAATACGATGAAGTTCTGGCTCTGGATTTAATGCCTGTAAAATCAGCAGATGATTTTACTGATATCATCCGCACCAGAGCCGGCCGGTCAGTGCTTGTGACTGTAAAACGCAGAGGGGAGGAAAAGACTTTTTCCGCTGTTCCCAGAAAGAATACAGTTATCACTCTGGACGGCCGGCCTGTTTTTGATGTTAAAATTCTGGAAAAGATGGCCGCAGACATGTCCCTTAAACTGAACGGATCCACAGTGTTTTCCGTGGAAAATTTTCTGGACTATGTCCGCACTCACATGAATTCTGAAGCAGTGCTGGAACGGGACGGTCATTCTTTAAGTGGAAAAATCGGCATGGAAAGCAGAGGTTTTCTTGGCGTCAGACTTGGCTTTTCTCCGGAACAGACAGAGGTCACTTATACATTCACTGAAGCTCTTCAGGAGGCAGTTCTTCAGCCATTTGATTTCATTGTGCTGAACCTTAAGGGGCTGGGTCTGATGTTCTCCGGAAGGATGAATGTGAGGGAAAATCTTTCCGGTCCTGTAAGAATTGCACAGATTGCAGGTGATGTGGCCTATTACAAGGGCATATCCGCTTTTGTTCTTTTAATGGCACAGATATCAATCATTCTTATGGTGATGAATCTGCTGCCTGTTCCGGCAGTAGACGGAAGCCATATACTCTTTTATTTTATTGAGACAGTACGGAGAAAGCCTCTGGATCCTGTGATCATGCAGAAAATCCAGACAGCAGGCGTGCTTATTCTCATCTGTCTGGGTGTTTTTGTAATCATAAACGACATTTCCATGCTTCCGTTCATTCAGAGATTATTTCACTGAAAAGGCAGATAAAAATATTCAGGTATAAATTTTTATTGACAGAAAAGAGTATAAAATTTAATGGAAATTATGAGATAAAAAATCTCGGAAGCCCAGGTGGTGGAACTTGGTAGACACGCATGTTTGAGGGGCATGTGGGAGTTTTCCTGTACGGGTTCAAATCCCGTCCTGGGCACAGTAAAAAGGCAGAGCACAGTCTCTGTCTTTTTTGTTATTCAGATGCCGGAGGATGCTGTGTTCAGACTGGAACATCTTTTTGCAGTAATGCTGGGCGGCGGACTCGGGGCCGGATTAAGATACCTGGTTTCCGTATGGACAGGAAAGATTTTCAGTTCAGCTTTTCCTGTGTCCACTTTCATTGTCAACGCTCTGGGATGTTTTTTCATGGGCTTTATAATGACACTGGCTGCAGACCGCATTTTTTCTTCATCTGTCCTTAAGTTTTTTCTTACAACCGGTTTTCTCGGGGGACTTACAACTTTTTCGACCTTCAGTTATGAAACCTGGACTCTTATGAAGACAGGAAGTCCTGGAACGGCAGTCATCAACGTACTTGTAAGTTTTGCTGCTGGTCTTCTGGCCGTATGGGCAGGAATAAAGGCTGCAGATATTTTTTGAAATATTTATTGACTCATATTAAGGCATATTCATTTTAAGAAAAAATATCAGGAGCATGTGAAACAGTGGAATGGGAAAAAGTTCTGGCAGATGCAGCCAGCACAGGAAGCATTTCTGAACTGCATTTAAGAAAACTTCCTCTTCTTAAAAATACAACCAACTGGAAAAAGGTCGAGCTTGTTGGTCTTGTGGATTATCAGATGAAGTTCACCCATTACAAAGGGGGACTTGTCAAGCTTAACGGAAGCCTGTACTTTATTCAGCAGCAGACCATCAATGCCCTTAAGGATATGCTGGACTGGCATTTTCCCAGAAAGATTCAGGTTTTTCCCTGATTATTCCTGTTTTTCCTC
This sequence comes from Spirochaetota bacterium, assembly GCA_045600925.1. GTDB lineage: Bacteria > Spirochaetota > UBA4802 > UBA4802 > UBA5550 > JAZRYV01. The sequence continues at coordinate 1,638 of JAZRYV010000295.1, read as the reverse complement.
TGTTCCCTCAAAGACGGAGAGAACTGCATTCCGTTTTTCTCCGGCTTTAATTATATCATCAAGATATTCCCTTCTGACAACTGCATATTCCTGATTCAGGATTTTTACAGCATCTTCAGGCAGCCGGTCTTTTTTTGAATACAGCAGTTCCTCGAAAAAGTCGGGATTGCTGGAATGGATAAGAATTTCTTCTGTTATGGTAATTTTCAGAGTCTGTCTGGACCATTCCCTGATCTGGAATTCCATGTTCTGGGGAATGCCGTTTTTGGCCCAGCTTTTCAGGTAGTCCAGAAAAGGTTCCGGCGAATATCCTCTTTTCTGACCGGCGGTGATGGAGGCTCTGCTTATTATGGTATCCAGAATTATGTCATCACGGGTGATCTGGGACCAGAACATTATTCTGTATGCACACAGGGAAGGTATTTCCCTCAGTGGAACCATCAGACTGAAATCCGGATTTATATAGATTTTCTTTTCATGAACAGTTTCCTGAACAGGTGCTTTTGTATGGAAAAGAGCTGAGGCAGTTTCCAGTCCTGCATCGGAAAGGAAGTACTTCCCGTCGGAAATGTTTATAAGTCCCATCAGCACAAACAGATTAAGGCAGTTCTCTGTTTCTGTTTTTATTCTTGTTAAATTCTGAACTGCTTTTCCCGGTTCTGCTTCTGCTGCAAAGCCGGCAAGAAGTGATGCCTGCAGATATTCTTTTGATGCCGGTTCTGTTTCCTGCATGAATTTAAGAATGCAGGCTGCAGTTTCTGATGAAGGTACAGGAACAGGACATGAAAATGCACTGTGAATCTCAGGTGCTCTGTCCAGTGAAGAAATCATAAGGGCTGAAAGTTCAGCCGGCCTGTCCAGAAGATGTTTTATGCTGTTTATGCTTATTCTGGCACTGGTCCTGTAAATTTTAAGGCAGCCAAGAAGTGCATAAAAGAAGATGTTCATCTGACAGATGAAATCCCGGTCAGGATTTTCGCCTTTGCTGTCTGTTATGCAGATCATGGTGTCGGATATGCGCTTGTAGTCCACCTTCCGGAAAACCATCTGTTTTGTAAAGAACAGTCCGAAGGAAGATATGATATCGTAAACGCAGAGCATGTTGCGGATAAATCTGTATCCGTTGGCTGTGTATTTCTGTTTCGGGGAAACTGCCCGGTCCTTTATCATGAGGGGCATGAGATTCCTGTTTATCATAAGGCAGGCTGAGAATTCCTGTCCTGTCATAAAGACCGGGGAGACCAGACCTGCAGTTACTGCATAATCCACTGTTTCATCATATTTTTCGGGTGTAAGGAATTTTTCCGTTTCTTCAAATGATGTCAGTCCTCCCTCTGCAGCAAGAAAGGTCAGAAGTTTTTCCGCAGAGGAATTTTTTATGCCTTTAAGAAGATTCCTGTCGCCATTTCCGGAAACCATGGATTTTCTGAGACCTGAAATCTGTTCCCGGACTGCGGAAGCGGGTCTTAAATTCATTAAAGCGGAGATCTCTTCCAGTGCGTACAGCTTGTCCGTTCTATTCGTCAGAAGCTGACGGTTCCGGACAATGTGAAGGAGAACCATTCCAGCAAGGTGTTCTGCCATGGCTTCGGTTTCAGGGATTTCCAGATGAAGTTTTCCGGCTGTTTCTCCCAGAGT
>JAZRYV010000294.1:0-2718 GCA_045600925.1 Spirochaetota bacterium | reverse complement strand
TTCGTGTCCACTGTTATGGGTACAGTATAATAATAAAAAGACTCAAAAAGTGGCAAATCGTTTTTTGCTCTTTTTGAGTCTTTTTGATTATTCTTGTTGTTCTTTTTATTTTCGGCATAACTCCGGCAACGATTCAGACCACGGCATCAGTTTGTCAATAAATGCTGTGTCCTTTTCATCCATATGAGCTGGGATCTCTTCCAGCAGGTATTTAAAATATTCATATGGTTTCAGGTTGTTTGCCTTCGCCGTCTCTGCCAGGCTATACAGCATTGCGCTACTTTCAGCACCATGAATGGTGTCTATCATAACCCAGTTTTTTCTGCCTATTGTGAAATTTCTGATAGCTCTTTCAGCTCTGTTATTGTCAAGTGGAACATCCGGGTTTTCCAGGAATGTTCTGAGGTAGCTTTCCTGATTTATTGAGTATTGCAAAGCTTTCCCGAGAGCAGATCCCTTAACCGCATTCAACCTCTGCTCTTTTACCCACTTAAAGTAAGCCTCTACTATAGGCTTAACTTTCTCCTTGCGAAGCTTATTCCGCATTTCTGGCGGCAAATCATTAAGTTTTTTATCTTCCTCGTAAATTTTACCTATTTTTTCTACCGCTTCGACAGCAATAGACATTCTTGGGTTGGAAGTGTTTGTGTTATTCTTTATGCTTTTTATGATATCTGCAAATGGTCTTCTTGCATGCGCCCAGCATCCTGCAATTTTTAAATCCGGAGTTCTTTTTCCCATAGCATGATAAACCTGGTACCCATCTGTAACAAGAGTTCCCTTAAATTCTTCCAGATACTCCGTTGGATGTTCTGCTTTTCTTGTCTTCTGGTAATCGTACATGACAATTTCTTTATCCTTGTCATTACTGCAGTACACCCACATATAGCTCTTAGATCCGGCCTTTCTTCCGTCCTTGTTAACAAGTACCGGAGTTTCATCAGCATGCACAACAGAAGAAGACAATAGCTTTTCTCTCATTTTATCGCAGACAAGTGATAAGTATCTTTCTGTCAGTCTTATCATCCAGTTTGCCATTGTCTGGCGGCTTAAATTTATTTCATTTCTCTTGAATTCCTGTTCCAGGCGATAAAGAGGCAGTGCATTCACATACTTGCTGTTTATTATGGCAGCAGCAAGTGAAGGTGTGACTATACTGTGCGGAAGCAGATTAACAGGCTTTGGTGCCCTTAAAATTTTTCCTCCCTTTGAGGCTTTGTATACAGCAACATGATGTTCTAAAACCTTGAACTGTGCAGGGATAAACTCTAATGTTTTGTGAACCTCATCCGCTAAACGAGTATATCCATCAGGAAATTCTTTTGCAAGCTCTTCTTCTGAAAGTGTATGTTCTACTATTTCAGAAGAAATTCCAGATAAATCTTCTTCTAACTTTCCCTTTGGTCTTGCCTTTTTTCTTGTGTGTTCCGCAATTACTACTTCTTCTGCCTTTGGCTCTTCTGCTTTTTCGCTGAAGCTTGCCTCAGCCTCATTGAAATCTATACAAATCTGTCCGTCTATAACCTGTTCGCTTTTTCTTCCGTATTTTTTCATACGGGCTATTTTAATTTGCTCCTTAAGAAGCGCCACAAGCGAAGTCTGTTCTGCAAGTTCGTTCTGCTGACTTAATACCAGTTTTGCCAGCTCTTCTCGGCTCATATTATTAAGTTGTTCCTCTGTATATTTCTGCTTTTCCATATGAATATTATACCATATTTCAAACAGCAAAAAAAGCCTTTTCTTCTTTAAATTTCAACATTTTTAAGGCATGAAAGATTCTTTTTTTTCTTTAAAAAACCAGTCGATATTTATATGAAATTTCCCTTTGACGCAGGCTGCACTTTTTTCTTTTGATGTATGCTCAATCCTTCCATTAGCCATCGGTATTCCTGTGGTGTAAGCTGATTTACTTCATGCTTATTTCTCGGCCATTGAAACTTTCCGTTTTCCAGTCGTTTGTATAAAAGCAGAAAGCCGTCACCTTCCCACAGCAAGGCTTTTATTCTATCAAGCTTTCTTCCGCAAAACAGAAATATTGTGCCTGGCTGAAATGGTTCCATTCCAAATTCTATTTGTATCTTCGTTGCAAGTCCATCTATTCCTAATCTGAGATCTGTGTAGCCTAGCGCCATATATATCGCCGAGAACTTCTCTGTCTGTAAATCATTCAGCATTTATTAAAACCTCCAGTACCTTTTGCAGTTTCTTATCAGCTATACTGTTTGATATCTTGATAAATGAGTTTCTTAATTGGATAACTATGGCGGCTTCTCTTTCATTGGCAGGTAGCTCCATCGGTGGGTTTTCTATGACCGTATTTGGTATTTCTGCAAAACCAAAGGGCTTATATCTTTCATTGTTTTCAACCAGCCTGCTTGCTTCATCACAGATTCGTTTACAACGATATCTGAATGTGGAATCACTTATTCCTTGTTCCTGACACCATTTCTTCTGAGACAAGCCGCTGCTCTTCCAGTCTGCATACTGCTGTGACCATTCTTGCATTTTTAATTGTGTGGTTATATCCATTGCTTTCACCTCGCTGCAAATATTAAAAAGAATCAAAATTCCTCTATGTTTATTTTAAGGTCTTTTGATTCTTTTTTATATACACGGGTTATTTACCGTTTACGTTGTAAACGGTAAATAACCCGTGCGGGATCATTCATGCAGTATTCGAGTGAAAAATCTGAATTGTACCCCTTGTCAAGGACACAA
>JAZRYV010000293.1:0-9083 GCA_045600925.1 Spirochaetota bacterium | reverse complement strand
AATGAAAAAAAAGATTTTTTTCTTTCGGATATTTTCGGCACATATACGGATAATCTCAGTTTCCTTTCAGTTACAGGTCTTATGACAGTGGAAAGTTCTTTCATTCCCTTTCCTTCCGAAATAGTAGTTCCGCCTGCAGCATACGGAGCATGCTGTCCTGACAATGAAAATCTTTATATTACGGACTCACCGCTGCTCAATACTGTGCTGGTTGTTCTGGCTGCAACTGCAGGAGCAGTTATTGGTGCACTTATAAATTATGTTCTGGCAATGTATCTTGGACGGCCTGTAATCTACAGGCTGGCAGACAGCAGACCCGGCCGGATGCTGCTTCTCAGTCCGGAAAAAATTCAGAAGGCAGAAGAGTACTTTGACAGAAAAGGAAACATATCTACGTTTATCGGAAGACTGATTCCAGGGATACGGCAGCTCATTTCCATTCCTGCAGGTCTGGCCAGAATGAAACCTGTACCTTTTATTTTCTTCACCGCTCTCGGGGCTCTGATCTGGAATTCTGTTCTTGCTTCTCTGGGATATATTGCAGGAGGAAATCAGGAGCTGATCAATAAATACAGCGAAATTATTTCATGGACAATAATTGTCATAGTCTGTGCGGCTGCCATTGTTTTTGCTGCTGTGCAGATAAGGAAAAGGAGCAGAAAATAATTAAAGAAAACTGTACTGTCCTGAAATACGGTAAATCAGTTTTCCTGATCTGAAAATTTCCGTATACATCTGTACCGGATCAGAAATAAACAGTTTCAGAATCGCTACTAGTTACGATCTGCTTTTATCTCATCATATTTTTTCTCAAGGTAATCCACTGTTCGGACAGCAGACAGCCCCCTGTACATCCATGCGGTCTGTCCTGCTGTTTCCCTGGCTTCAGAAAGTCTGCCGCTTTCGGACACACCTTCTATGACATGTTTTATGTCAGCAAAATCTTCCTTTTTAAGTTCTACACCGATCTTTCGGATGGCTGAAAAAATCCATGGTTCCACATCCAGATCGTGGGCATCATATGAACGAAGATCCACTTCTCCGTTTGCATAAATAACAGGTTTCCCGAACAGAAAAGAATAATCAAAGATGATTCCGGAATAATCAGAAATCATTATATCCGACTTTTTCATGGACCTGATGTTTTCCCGCTCAAAGTCCCATTCAACATTCTTTCTGTTCCTGTATCTTTCCTGAAGTGCCGCAAGCATCTCCGGCTCTGATTTTTTAGACTGAGGATGTGGCCTTACAATAATTCTCCATCCCGTCTCTGCCAGAGGATCCAGCAGTTCTGCACCGTATTTTCCAAGGAGGCCATTTACTCCCCATGTAGGAGAAAGAAGGACTGTAAAATGTTTTTCTTTCTCTTCCGGAAGTCCTGAAATTTTTTTTGCAAGTTCGTCCAGATAAACACATCCGACTGTTACAATTTCCTTTGCAGGAAGATGTCTCTTTGCCTCCAGCATGCGGATTTCCGGCTCCTGAACTGTTCCTGAAACAAGAACAGAATCAAAATAATCAAGTCCAAAGAGGCAGTACTCCATACCTAGGGAATGGGGAAGATGAGAATAATGTTTCACATTCCGGCTGCGCTTCATCTGGAATACATCCAGATTCGGAGTAGTCAATACAACTATTCCGGCACTGAGAATGTTCAGTCTTGCATAGGCTCTGTTGCCATCTCCAATATATTCTGCTTTAACATGATCATATTTATCATGCAGCGTCGGATCATCTTTCATAGAAGTCAAATAACAGAGAGGCAGACCTCTTTTTTCAAACTCAAGTACAATGGGATGAAACAGGTCATAGTACTGACGACCTTCATTATAGATAACAAAAGGCTTATAGGAACTGTCTGCCTCCATTCCCTTTCTCCCTGTAAAGAAGAATTTAATCTTATTAAGCACAGCTCTGAAAACAAAAAACAGTGTAGCCATGATTCCGATGAGAACAGATACAAGCATGCTTCCTGTCCCAGGATCAATATAATGTGGAAGAGATATATACTTTCCTTTAGTGCTGTACTCCATTATTCCCACCCCTGAGTCCAGTTGTCCGGATCAAAGATATTTTCCCGGACTGTGGCCTTGTCTTCTTCTTTTATTGTAAACAAATACTCATCGTGATGATGTCTAAAAGGAGACCATCTCCTGTTTAGAACAACTTTTGCTCCATGTTTCTTAAGCTCGTCAGTTACAGGGGTTCCTGTGAAAGGATTCACCGGATTTTTTATCACTCCCTTCATGGCAATAACAGGGACATCTGCAGTTGTCATAAATGTCATATCCGTTTTCAGTTTTCCTCTGGAATTAAAATCTTTAACCAGAAGATAAGGGAAAAAACTTCCGTTTGGAATTTCCAGAGTAAGATCTTCTGTATGAACGGTCTTATGTTCAGGGAAATCACTTTCCAGTGTAACAGGAGCTCCATGATCAGAGACTATTATTATTCTGGTATTATCATAGCAGTCATTGGACTTGAGATATTCCAGCCATTCTCCTATTCTTTTTAAGGCAGCTGCATTTACATCGTAGCCGAAGACATCTGAATGTGTACCTTTTCCATGAACCGTAACTTCCTTTACAGGAACAAAATCTGGAGCCTGCAGTCTGCAGTTGGATTCATCATGACACATCTCATTTGTAATACAAATATATGAATCCTTTTTGCTGCTGAAGGATGTCATATCCTTCAGCAAAAACATACAAGGATAACGGTTGAAAAAATCGACAGAAAGATTAAAAAAAGAATTATTCTTCAGTGACCAGTACTTTCCTTCATCATAGATCATCCTTCTGAATCTGACAGGAGATATTCTGAAGAAACCTGACCAGAGCATATTTCTATCAATAAGAACAGAAGATGAAAAATCCTCTTCTGTTCTTAACAGAGAATTGTATTTTCCGAACAGGTTTACAGCTTTTATTTTATCATAAGCGGCATATATACTGAGATCAGGAACAACGCTGTATCCTGCCCAGGAGGGATCTGCTTCCACTGCTGTAAAATCAGCCTGCTCCGTAAAAATTCTTGGCATCATAAGCAGAGCCTGATTATGCTTGTCTATACGTTTTACATCTGCTCTTCTGTTCATTTCTTCAGGGGTATATTCATAGCCTCCGTGTATTCCTGGAACACCCAAAAGTGTATTTCCCTGAAAAGAAACCACATTTCCGTATCTTGTAAATCCTTCATACTGTCTGTACAGTTCAGGACATTCCCCGAAAATGGATTCAATAAAGGCCCCCTGCCCTCTGTCCATCATGAAAATTACGACATTCTTTTTTCCTGTAGATGCTTTTGCAAGATGGAAAACCTTTTCTATTCTGTCTCGATTCAGATCAGCAGGAACAGCTGAAGTTTTCATCATGCCATATTCAGAGTAAACAGTCTTCATGCTGATGCATCCCATGCCGGTAAAAGCAAAAAAGAGCAGTGCCATTACTGTCAGTGAAATTTTTGGTTTTATGTATGTTACAAGAAAGGTTACAGGTATGAGCAGTATCACAGTCATAAAATTAACTGCAAGGAACCATGACTTCTGTTCATGGAATCCGCCGTCGAAATTCAGGCTGCTTATCATGGTTCCATAGTTTCCTGTAAAAATGAATGCATTCACAGTACTGCTGACTGCCAGAAATACCGCTGCATACATTAATCCCTGCTGAAGCTTTTTATTTCTGCTGTACAGAAAATATACACAGCCTGCCCAGAAGCAGAAAAATCCGGCTGACTGGCTTAATGCATTCCATACATAGTATGCCGGATTTCCAACTCCTTCTATATCTGCAAACTCACTCACTGATGAGGCCACAGTCAGAGACGGAATCACCAGTCCTGTCAGAATTGCCATAACAAGACATGATATCAGGAAAATACAGTTCCTGTTTCTGTCAGTTATCCCGGAAGAAGGACCGAAAACACTGATTCCTGTCTTAAGAATCCTTCTGCCGGAAGACTTCCTGATCTTCCTGGCAATAACCGGAATCAGCACCATAAGCACCGGATACAGGCAGGCAAAGCATCTGTTCAAGATACGAAAATCATCTCTCTTCAGCACTATGAAGCCTGCTGTTATGAAAAGAACAGCAGTTATGGAAAGCCAGGCAAAACGGCCGAAAGACACATTCTTTGCCTCAAAGCAGTTCTTGATCAGAGAAAACACCTGATTCATAGTCCAGTAAAGAACAAGCCCTGCCGGAGAATTATACAGAATTACAAGAAACAGTCCGGCCAGTCCGTAGATCTGAATTTTATCCCTTAATCCAAGATCCTTTGTATATACAAGACCTGAAAATATGTTTATTGCAGTCATCACTGCAGGCAGAACATTTATGCTCATTCCGTTCAGGGATATGAGTCCGTCAGCCTGCCCCATATCCCTTATAAACAGAAAAGATACGCCCTTCAGCATTTCCAGATCGGACAGATATCCGTAGGCTGCAAAGAAAAACGGTATCTGAATCAGAATCCCGAAGGAAGATCTCAGGGCCATAAGAGGATGATACTGATTCTGTCTGTACAGTGTAGAAAGAAGCATGTACTGCTTGTCCCCTTTAAAAACTGCCTTTATGTTGTCAACAGCCGGCTTTAAAATTCTTTCCTTTTCACGCTGTATCCTCTGCCATCTCTCTGCCACTGCGTACAGAGGAAGACAGGCTATTGTCACTGTAAAGCTGACACCAAGAACTGCGATTCCATGATTATTAAATATGCTGTAAAATACATTAAAAGCAAATTCTATAAGCTGCTCTACAGGGAAAATTACTATATTATATAAGATATGTGCCATACTTTTCTCCGTGGAGAAACATCTGTTGCTGCTTAATAGTTCTGTCAATATATATTCACAGAATTATCTGCTTCAGCAGCTGAAACGCATAACATTTAGTGCATTAAGAAAATCTCCGGCAGCACCGAGAATATTAAGCCATAAGACTGCAGGAATGACAAGAGTGCTTATGGAACATATATCACCTCCGGCTATAAACCATGCGCAGAAAGGAATCCAGCCCAGGATCAATCCTGGTGCAAGGAACATCAGTATCTGTCTGAACCGGCTGAGCTCCGCAGAACAAAAGGTAAACCATCTGCATGAACGAATATCTGAAAAAATAATTTTCTCTGCAACGAGTGGATAAAACAGAGCATGGATGATTTCGTGCAGATATATGCACAGGAAACAGCCTGCAGCAGCTGTGCATGCCGGAATAAGCATATCTGAACCAGCAGTCACTGTTATTCCATTAAAGCGGGAAACAGTCATAACAGCCGGAATCACACACCACATGAAGATAACCGGATGCAGAATGAAAGGCAGTTTACTGTGCTTAACAGATGACATTTTTCCGGGAAAATAATAATTCCGGCTCATGTATTTTTTTATATTTTGTTCATCCAGTTTTTTAAAATGAATATTTAACATGACATGAAATTTATGCTTTTTTCTATTATAAAATAATATATGCCAGCAGAAAAGCAAAATTTGAAAAAACAAACAATTTATGAAATAAAAGAGATTTAAAACCTGAGATATGAGATAAAATTACTAATAATCAAATTTTTTGCTGATGAAGCATAATTATCAGTAATTTTGTTTAATTAATAAGCGGTCCGCTAAATTACCATAATTTTTATTCACACTCTCAAAAAGCGTATGAAGCCAGTCTTTATAAAAGAATTGACAGATTATAGAAACAGTGTAATGTGTTTTGACAAAACCATATAAAACCTAAAAAAACAAAAATCTTTTGATAAAAAAAGAGAAAGTAATGAAAGTATATATAGGCATGAGTGCGGATTTACTGCATCCCGGACATTTGAATATTATTAACCAGGCAAGAGAATATGCCGGCGAAAACGGAGAAGTAGTCGTTGGGCTTTTGACTGATAAAGCAATTACAAGTTACAAACGATTACCTTATATGACATGGGAACAGCGTAAGATAGTAGTAGAAAGCGTCAAGGGTGTTTCCCGCGTAATTCCACAAGAAACATTGGATTATGTGCCAAACCTGCGTAAGGAAAAACCTGATTTTGTTCTTCATGGAGATGACTGGAAAACTGGTGTTCAGGCGAAAACCAGAGAAAGAATCATAAATGTTATGAAAGAATGGGGGGGGGAAGTTATAGATATTCCATATACCCAAGGCATTTCATCAACACAGCTCAATAAAGTTTTGAAAGAAGTTGGAACGACTCCATCTATCAGATTGCATCGTTTACGTCGTTTGCTTGACTCCAAGGATATAGTCCGTGTTATGGAGGCTCATAATGGTTTGAGTGGTTTGATTGTTGAGCAGACTCAAATTGAAAATAACGGAAGGAAGGAAGAATTTGATGCATTATGGATTAGTTCTTTGACACAGGCTACTGCAAAAGCAAAACCAGATAACGGATTTTTAGATGCTTCAACTAGAATTGCAGCTTTGAGTGAAATATTAGATATAACGACCAAGCCTATTATTTACGACGGTGACAGCGGGGGTCCTGCTGAACATTTTGCATTTACAGTTAAAGAACTGGAACGGCTTGGTGTTTCAGCGATTATTATTGAGGATAAAGTTGGATTAAAGAAAAATTCTCTTTTTGGTACTGAAGTTAAACAACAACAAGATACTGTTAAAAATTTTTGCAATAAAATTGCAACAGGCAAGGCAAATCAAGTTACCGATGATTTTATGATTATTGCACGCATTGAAAGCTTAATTTTAGAACAAGGGATGGATGACGCTATTACCAGAGCAAAAGCTTATTTAGAGGCAGGAGCTGATGGAATTATGATTCATTCACGTTCTAACGTATTTGACGAAATTAAGGAATTTACAAATTTGTACAATCAATTACCAAATCGTAAACCTTTAGTTGTCGTACCATCATCGTATGCATATGTAACAGAAGAAGAACTAAAAGAGAATGGCATCAATGTTGTTATTTACGCTAATCAAATGCTGAGGGCGGCTTTCCCTGCGATGGTTAATGTAGCAAAATCTATTTTAAAGCATCACCGTGCAAAAGAAGCATCTGACGATTATTGTATGTCCATTAAAGAGATTATTAATCTGATTCCAGGAGGGAAAGTTGTTGAACGTAGTTGAATTTTACAATGCCCTTCAAGATCAGGGAATGAATATGTTCTGTGGCGTACCAGACAGTTTGCTAAAAGAGCTATGTTCTTGTATTACAGACAAAACAGATGATAAACATAACATTATCGCTGCCAATGAAGGGAACGCATTGGCAATTGCAGCGGGTCATTATTTAGCAACACATAGACCTGCTGTGGTCTATATGCAAAACTCCGGCGAAGGAAATATTGTTAATCCGCTGTTATCTTTGACAGATGAGGAGGTGTACAATATTCCGGTATTGATTATTATCGGCTGGCGGGGGCAACCAAATATCCATGATGAACCACAGCATATAAAACAAGGGAAATTAACACTTCCATTATTAAAAGTAATAGAAGTCGAATATGAGATTCTTGAGAATATATCTCAAATAAAAAGAATTGCCGGTTATATGCAAAAAACAAATAAGCCTTTTGCATTGATTGTAAAAAAGGGAACTTTTAGTGAATATCCTGTCAAGCCTGTAAAACAAGAAAAATATAGTTTAAAACGAGAGGAAGCAATTCAAGAGATTATTTCTCTTATAGGAAAAGATGATATCGTTGTTTCAACAACAGGAATGATTTCAAGAGAATTGTATGAAAACAGGCAAACACACGAAAGAGATTTTTTGACTGTTGGTTCAATGGGACATGCTTCTTCTATTGCTTTCGGTATTGCACTTAATAAACCGAATCGTAAGGTTTTTTGTTTTGACGGAGATGGAGCGTTTTTAATGCATATGGGGGCAGCTGCGGTTATTGCTTCCAGAAAACTGTCAAACTTGAAGCATATAGTATTTAATAATGAAGCCCATGACTCTGTCGGAGGACAGCCAACAGTCATGAGAAATGTTGATTTGATGACAGTTGCAAAGGGCTGTGGTTATCAAAAAGTTTATCAGGCATGCTCTTTAGAAGATATTAATAACCAATGGACTAATTTTTATAATTCTGCTGAACCTTGTTTAATGGAAATTAAAGTTAAATCAGGCGCACGTAAGGATTTAGGCAGACCAAAAGAAAAACCTGTTGAAAACAAGCTGGCTTTTATGAGCTTTATAGAGGATTAAAATGGAATTCATTGGTAGAGGGACAATCTGCCATTTAAGCCAGCAGATAAGTGGTAATGTTCTGCTTTTTACACAGCAGGGTATTTATAATTTATTTAAAAAAATACTGAAACCTCAGATAGAAAATGCAGATGTAACGCTTTATACACATATTTCTTCTAATCCGCAAAGAGAAGAAATTCAAACAGCTCAAGATATTCTGCAAAATCAGGACTTTAACAGTATTATTGCCTTTGGTGGCGGAAGTGTAATTGATTTTGCTAAAGCCTTCCGCTATTACGAAAAAAAGACTATTCCACTGATTGCCATCCCAACTACAGCCGGGACAGGCAGTGAATCAACACAATTTGCTGTCGTTTATGAAAACGGAGTAAAAACATCATTAGATAATCCTCTTATATTACCTGATATTGTGATAGCCGACAGCTGTTTTGTTGAAAATGCACAAACTTCTGTTAAAGCCTGCTGTGCAATGGATGCCTATTGCCAGGCAATCGAGTCTTTTTGGGCAAAAAAAGCTACAAATGAAAGTAAAAAATATGCTTTGCAAGCTGTAGAGTTGTGTCAAAAATATCTTGTGAAGGCTGTTACGACAAATGATATAAAAGCAAATGAAGAAATGACTTTAGCTGCTCATTTAGCTGGAAAGGCCATTAACATCAGCAGGACGACTGCTGCACATGCACTTTCTTATAAAATAACCTCAAAATACGGGCTTCCGCATGGACAGGCTGTTGCTTTGAGTATTGCCGGATTATTTATTTCAAATTGTGAAGTTGTTTCGGATATCGATATTCTTCTTAAAGAAATGAATTTAGAAAAACAGAATATCCGTGCATATTTTCACTCATTAATGCGAAAAATAGGTTTGGAATATAATTTGAATAAACTTGGAATCA
>JAZRYV010000292.1:0-2938 GCA_045600925.1 Spirochaetota bacterium | reverse complement strand
CTGAAACGCCGTTCAGTGAGGCATTTTTATCCACAGCTTCCAGTGCCCGGGCAGAAACATCAACAGCAGTGACAGAAAGAGCTCCGGCTCTGGCGGCCTGTACTGCGAAGCCGCCGGTATGACAGCAGGCATCCAGACATTTCTTCCCGGAGGCAAGCCCGGCAGCATATGCCCTGTTTTCCTTCTGATCCAGAAAATATCCGGTCTTCTGTCCTCCTAAAAGATCCACCAGGAAAGGAAGGCCGTTCTCTTCAATAATTATTCCTTCCTCCGGCACAGAACCATATATGATGCCGGAACCTGTTTCCATGCCTTCCAGAATCCGTACACCGGCTTCATTTCTTTCAACAATACCAAGAGGGGCTCCCGGAACAGTTCCGCCGGGAACTGCTGGAACAGAAAGCACCTCCAGCAGAGCCTGAACAATATCCTGCTTTCTGCATTCCATTGCCAGCGTAAGAAACTGAACCGAAAGCCATGAACCTGAACCTGAAGATGACCTGCCTGCATACCTGTCAACAATCAGTCCGGGAAGAAAATCCGCCTCAGCAAAAACCAGACGGAAAGAATCCTTTTCCGGATCATAAAAATCAAGCCTCCTTAACAGGGCCTGACGGATTCTTCTTTTAAAAAAGCCTGTATCCACGCCTTCCTTGGAACCGGAAAAAATACGGCAGCGGATTTTTGAAGCAGGATTGAAAAAAGCTCTCCCTATATACTTCTTTCCGGAGGATTCCACATCTGCAGTACAGCCTCCTTCCATTTTCCCGGAAGGACACAGAGAATAATCAGGAATTTCCTCTGAAATCTCGTTGTCATAGACCCAGGGATGTCCTTCCAGAAGTCTCTTTTCCTCCCCCGGTTTAAGGATAATCCGATTCATTTAACTGTCCCGAAACTATTTGATTATGTAAATATAACCCTTGTCTTTCTTTATAACAAAATTAGGCTTAAATTTGGATGATATTTTCTTTATGTTTTCCAGATGCTCTCTGGCTGCATCCCCTTTCATGACATAAGGCTGGAAATCAGTTAAGGTATTATGTCCTGCCACAGGAATGATCTCAACCCATCTCAGCTTAACACCCCGGTAGCGGAGAACCGCCAGAAAATTATCCTGTTCAATAGTGTTATAAAAACCGTTCAGAAGATTTCCCAGAGAATAAAAGATCGGTTTTTCCTTATAGATCTCAATGCCCTGAATCCAGTGAGGATGATGGCCGATGATGCCGTCCGCACCTGCATTAATAATCTGATGAGCAAGTTCTGTCTGATATGTCTGAGGATACAGAGTATGTTCTATGCCCCAGTGCATGGAAACAAGCACAATATTTGTCTTCTTCTTGTACTTCTTAATATCAGCAGCTATGACATTTATGTCAGAGCTGGCAGCACCTGCCTTCTTTTTCCCTGCATTAAAGGATTCCGGAGGCCTCTCATTGTATGCAAGGAAAACGAATTCAACACCTTTCCTTTTTATAATAACAGGCTTCCTGGCTTCAGCCGAATTCTTTCCTGCCCCTGTATGCTGAATACCGCAGCTGTCCAGCCAGTCTATGGTTGAAAAGAGACCGGCATCTCCGTAGTCCATAATATGGTTGTTGGCAATGGAAACCACATCCGGATTCATTTTCTTTACAGGAACAGCATAACCAGGATTTATCATAAACACATAGGGCTTGTTCCGGACAGGCTTTCCTTCCTCTCCGATGGGAGTTTCCAGATTGGCAAAGAAAATATCGTAGCCTCTGAGATCCTTTTCTATTTTTTCAAGAGGATAATCAGTACCGTAGTCATCCATAAAATCCAGCAGATCCTCTTCCAGAAGAATATCACCCCCCAGAAGAACGGAGTTAAAATTACGAGGAACTTCTTCTTTCTCCTCCTGCTTCTTTTCAGCCTTTTTGTCCTTTTTTTCTGCTGCAGAATCCTTTTTTCTGTCATGCTTCTTTTTCTTTACAGCAGTATTCTTTGTTTTTGACGACCTGCTTCCCTCTTCCTCCGGCTGAAAAGCGGAACATGAAGTAAAAACAAAGGAAAAAACAATAAAAAATGCAAGCACAGATCTGAGACCTGAACTTTTCTTAAACAGTTTGATCATGGCAGATTCCCGACAAGTGGTAAATGAATGAGACAGTTTTAATATAACCTAAAACAGAAGGAAACAGAGTCAAGCTTTTTACAGAAACGGGCTTTTCAGCTAAAAGACATAATCCCCGGACATGGGACCTTTATAGGGACTCCTTTCAATACCTTTTATTTCCCCGAAAAAAAGAAAGCCCTCCGGATTTGTCATAAGCATGCTGATGAAAAGAGAAACCTGTGAATCATCAGCATCCAGAAGAACTGTTACAGAACCGTCTGAATTATTTGTGGCACTTCCGTGAATTCCCTGAAGACCTGCATATTCAGTACAGTACTGACGGCATCCCACACGCTGAACTCTTCCTGTCAGAATAAGCTTCTCTGCCATTTTCTCTCTCCGCAAAATATATCAGAAACAGATGATAATAAAGCCTGTATATTTTGTCGGCATCCGTCCTGAAGAAAATAAAAAAACAGCCAGAAAAAACAGACAGGACTTCTGTCAAGGTTAAATTTTAGATTTATCAACAAAGTTATCCACCTTATCCACAAAAAAAGACTTTTAAGACATTAATTTACTAAATTAATTTCCGTCAGGCTCTGTTTTTCTTCTGTCCTCCTGCAGAATTCTTTCATGCCTTATATTAATCAAAAGCATAACTTATGATTTTATCAGCACTTACAGAGTCCTATCCGCTGTTTTTTTTCATCAGCTTCTGCTGTCCGTGAAAATTATCCTTCTTTCGGGACATAAAACAGGAAATATCCTGAAAAAATTAATGTGAATAACTCAAAAATCACCGGAAAATTAATTTTTAATTTTTTCTTTCTTCCCGAAAATATAGATAAGATA
>JAZRYV010000291.1:0-1981 GCA_045600925.1 Spirochaetota bacterium | reverse complement strand
CAATTCGCTTTCCGGTGAAGTTTATAATGCAACACCCGGAACATAAACTGAAAGCTGAACTTTCCGTGTTTTTTGCACTTGTTCTGGTAATCATCGCGTCGCTTCTTCTTAATCTGACAGAAGCGGCGCGAACCCAGGGCGCACGGACATATTTGACCATGGCAGCTGATTCGGCGATCGATTCGCTTTTTTCTCAGTATCACAGGAAAATGTGGGAGGATTACAGACTTCTGGGACTTGAAATGTATTCACAGAAGGAGATAACAGACGAGTACAGGGAATTTCTTAAGCCGTATATTTCTGAAACCGGAAACTGGTATGCCCTCTCACTTCCTGAAAACAGCACGGAAATTCTGTCATATGAACTTCTGACTGACAGAAACGGAGAGATCCTCAGGAGAGAGATCCTTGATTATATGAAATTCGGTATCGCGTTTTCTGTAATGGAGCTTTCTGACATGATGGAATTTAAAGATGTACTTAAAGACGGAATTGCATGCTCTGAGATATCATCCGGGTATTCCCTTTGTTCCGTGGAAGCGGAAAAAACAGAAAAGATCCTTACAGAATTATCAAAGGATATTCAGGAGCATAACAGCGAAGCTGATGAGGCAATGGGCTGTCTTTCAGCACATGACGGACATGCTTTCCTTTCATCTTCAGGAAGGATTTCATCACTTCTGTCTGACATAAAAAATGATGTGGAAAGTTTTAATGATGCGGCGGATAAACTTCAATTAAAAATTCTCGAAGCAGATGAAAGTTTTGAGGCACGTTTTGCCTCCGGAGAATTAAGCCTCAGTTCCTATGAGACACTGAAAGGCGAGCTTTCGGAGTACAGAAAGTATTCTGATGAACAGGGAGAAATACGTGTAAAAGTCGCAAAACTTTCAGAACAGGCAGAAATGAATCTTTTTCTGTTAAGTGAAACGGAGTCGGAAGTGGAAGACGCAATTGATTATCTTCTCAACTTTGTTCCGGAGGAAATAATCACCGGTTATTTGCCTCCGGAAACAGAAGGGGGAGAACCGGTCCCGGTTTACGAAAAAGAGAAACCTGACGAGGACGCAGTCTACTCACCGGCACTCTTAAGCTTTTCCTCCTATAAACGGCTGGAAAGTCCTGTGAACCCGGGAACGCCTGACACTGAAAAGGAGGCACAGCTTAATTCTGTAAAAGAGCTTCTTTCTGAAAATATGCTGTCAATAATACTTCCCCCTGAATATAAGACACCGGGAGAGCCGCTTGATCTTTCTGAAAAACCTTCGGGTGTTTTTTCCGGAACAAAGAGCGAAGAAGCGGATGAAACACTTCTTTCCGAAAGGATATTTATTACTGAATATATACTTCAGATGCTGAATTCATATAAAGAAGAAGGGAGCAGTGACCGCCATCTTGAAGCTGAATATATTATTTACGGAAAAGAAACAGACAGTGAAAATCTTTCAGCACTTATTGAAGAGATAATAGCAATAAGGACCGGACTTAACCTTATTTTTCTTTTTAAAGATACGGAAAAACGAGAGATGGCTATGCAGCTTTCACTGGCGATCACAGGGCTTGCTTCAGCAACGCCTCTGAGTACTGTGGTTTTTATTCTGATACTGAGTACATGGGCTCTTGGTCAGGCTGTACTTGATGCGAAGGATCTGCTGCACGGCAGCTGCGTCCCGGTCATACATACAAGGGAAAGCTTTTATTTATCTCTCGAAGGACTTCTGTCTGATTTCACAGGAATACTGAACGGATCCCGCGAAAGCAGAGACGGAATTGACTATGACAGTTATTTAAGACTTCTTTTGTTTATGCATATGAACACGGAACGTGAATGCCGGATACTTGACGTCATTCAGATGAACATAAAAGAAACACAGCAGGATTTTCTTATGAAAAGAATATATACGGGAATACAGCTGGAAACGGAGGCGGATTCATTACATTTATTCAGCGGCGGGAGCACGTACCGTTTCAGAGTCAGGAC
>JAZRYV010000290.1:0-4987 GCA_045600925.1 Spirochaetota bacterium | reverse complement strand
AGAAAAAAGAAGAGATTCTGAAGATGGTGGAATCCAAGCTGGTGCTGATGCCTGACCTTAAAAAGGATCCGATTCCGGAAGGTGAAAAAGAGTCAGTGATTCAGCAGGTTAACAAAAGGAATATGGAGTGCGACCGCAGGGTCACTGAATATCTGCGTATTTTCAGATCATTTCTGTTTTCTGAAGATGACAGCAGCAATGCAGTTACGGATTTACTCAGGGAGAAGTACAATATTCCGGGCTTTAACTTTTTCCTTATGATGGTTGTGGAGGTGCTCATCTATCAGCGTCCGGTGATCCAGGAGGATTTCGTCTACAAGTTTGAAGTACGAACTCCGGAAGTCAGCTATGAAGAGTGGAACTACAGTGAGGATTATCTTAAAAAGATCGGAAAAGATTCCGGTTCGCGTAAACAGAAGAAAAAGGATGAAATGCAGAAGCGTTTTGTCTTCTATGATGATATAAACAGTCTTGTAAAGCTGAAGATTGATGACAAGGACATTGTTGTCAACGCTGTGGGTATTCAGTGGAGAAATATTGACCGGAACAGAAACAATCCTGAAACTGTTTTCATGGATGATTTCCCTGTTTTTATTGACGGGGCTGTTCAGTTTTTTAACTCTGTGTTTCTTCCTTTTATAAACGGAACCAGGGTTCTTATGCATACCAATGACCGAAAGGAAATTTTTTCACCTGTCTTTGGAAAGGATTTTTTTGATGAGGATATAAAGGCCTTTAAACAGATCCTTGAAGATCTCCATAAGTTCCGCAGTGATTACCCCATGCTGGTTGTGTCAAGGGATGAAGCAGTCCGTATTATGAGAGGACAGATTTCCAGCATGGATAATGTGGAGCATGTAATCCGTGTCACAGGCAATTTCTTTTACAATGTGGCAGATAAGCTGTTCCCGTACTACGAAAGTCACAGACAGTGGTCTGCAGCCGGGAAGCCTGCAGTTCCTTCCGGATATATAAGAACACCTCTCAGTTCAGGTCTGTCCGGTGTTTCTATTGATGATATGCCTTTGTTCCCTCTGCCTTTTTATGACTGTACTGTAATGGGGTTTGATCATCCTTCAGCTCTTAGCCGTCTGCTGGAGAATACTCCGGTTGCAGGTGAAAATACAGGAGCAGGGGTAATCGGATATCTTCTTGCCTTCTGCTACCAGATGGCAGGAATGTGCAGCAATTCAGGTCTGTCTGATGATCTTATCACCAGAGACAGGATTCTTTCTAAAATCAACGGCCTGGAAAAAATGTAAAATGAAAGATTCTGTAAAATGGAAACGTATTATATACAGAACAGCCGGAGTGGCGGTGGCCTGTATTCTTGTATTGGCAGTAATCCGTCAGACTGATTTTTCATCTCTTTTGGATCAGATGAAGCAGGCAGGTTGGTTTTTCCCTGCAGTGATCGGTGTAACATTCTGTTCTCAGTTCATCGCTGTGTATGCCTGGTTCAGATCATTTCTTAAAATTCTTCCGGCAAAAAATCTTTTCCATCTTTTCTGCATAAGACTGGTTGGTGAAAGTCTGGCTCAGATCAATCCAACCAATGTGATTGCAGGTGAAACACTGAAAGGATACCTGCTGAAAAATAAAATCGGAGTCAGCTATATGGAGGGAGGGGCCTCTCTGCTTCTGTCCCGTATTATGATTGTTCTGGGAAGTCTGTCTCTTCTGGTTTTCGGTATTGCTGTCATGTTTCAGAATCTTGATTTCGGGAATCTGCAGGCCGTCAGCATAGGCATAAGTCTTGTGATTATTGTGCTGATTCTGTGCTTTATAAGGGCTCTCAGTTCAGGCAGAGGTTTTCTTGGATGGCTGGCAAAGATTTTCAGAAAATGTTCCGGGCGTCTTCAATTCCTTGCAAAGGCAGGTGATTCCCTTGCAGATGTGGACCGGAGTCTTGTTGAATTCTACAATTCCAGAAAGAAGGATTTTTATCTTGTGTTCATGCTTTCCGTGCTGCACAGAATTGTCGGATCTATGGAATATTATGTTATTTTTTTTGCTCTTGGGATTGATGTTACTGTCCTTTCATGTATCCTTTTTGATCTTTCTTCCATGCTTTTCCGTACAGCAGGTTTTTTCATTCCGGGACAGCTCGGACTGGAGGAGTTCGGGAACAAGTTCATGTTTGATCTGGTAAATATTCCCGGAGAGGGAACATGGATAACAGTTTCCCTTATCCGCAGGGCAAGACAGATTTTCTGGATACTGGCAGGTTTTGTCATTTACCTGATTCTGTCAGGTGGAATAAAGAAAGAGGTTCCGGAGACGGAGATCTGATGAAGAAGAATGCTATGAAGATGCTTTTTGTTACTCATAAATATCCTCCTTCCACAGGAGGAATGGAAAATCACTGCTTTCATCTGTTCACAGGCATTGAAGATAAAACTGATGTGACAAAAATGAGTCTGCCGGAAGGAAGTTCAAGACTGCTGTGGCTTCTGACGCTTTCAAAGAGGATCCGCAGGTATCTTAAGGAACATCCGGATACAACTCATGTTTATTTTCATGACGGTCTTTCAGCACTTGCATGCAGGAGCATAAAAAAATATTCTTCTGTAAAGACTGTGGTCACATTTCACGGACTGGATGTGGTTTATCCTCTTGGCATATATCAGAAGTTAATGAAGCAGAATATCTCCGGGAATATAGATGCTTTTATTCCTGTGAGTACAGCCACAGGTCTTGAATGCCTGAAAAGGGGGGCCGGCAGGGAAAAGATATTTGTAGTTCCCAACGGAGTGGATCTTTCCATGAAAGAGATTCCCAGGGATTCAGGATTTATTCCGGTGCTGGAAAAACGGCTTGGCATTTCTCTTGCCGGGAAAAAAATTCTTGTATCTACAGGCAGATCTGTTGTAAGGAAAGGCTTCTCATGGTTCCTGAACAATGTACTTCCATCCCTTGACAGGGACATTGTGTATATTATGGCAGGTCCCAGAGAAAGTTCCCGCATTAAGCTGAAACTCATCAGCCTGCTTCCTGAAAAGCTTTCCAGGCTCATATGGCTTATGGGTGTTGGCATGGATCAGCTGAATATTGACAGAGCCCTTGCCAGACCGGAAATTAGAGGCAGAGCCTTTCATCTTGGGAAGCTGCCTTTCAGTGAACTGGTTCAGCTGCTGAAAAATTCCTATGCCTTCGTTATGCCCAACATACACGTTGACGGTGATGCTGAAGGCTTCGGACTGGTTGCTCTTGAAGCTGCAGTCTGCGGGACTGCTGTCCTTGCCTCAGGCATAGAAGGAATTACGGAAGCCATAAAGGACGGGAAAAACGGGATTCTTGTGGAAGGAGAAAATCCTTCAGCCTGGGCTGATGCAGTTAACAGTCTGTGCAGGGATGAAAAAAAACGTACCAGGCTTGCGGAATCTGGTGTTGTCTTTACAGAAAAAAATTTCTCCTGGGAAAAAATGTGCAAAGGCTATCTCAAAGTTTTTGCAGGTTCAGAAAATAACATTAAAAAAGATAAAACATGCTCGGTAAAATAAAACAGCTTATTACAGGGAAAAAGTGGTGGATTCCTTTTCTGATTCTTCTTGCGGCTTTTACAGTCATGCGCGGCATAAATATCACTGCAGATGCTCCTCAGGATCTGAGCATATCAGCTGCTCTTTATACTGATGAAGGTTTTAAAACCTATTCTTCCAGAAATTATGCATATTACGGAGGGTGGAAGTGGACTCCGGAAGATGAATATTCAGGCTGGTACTCCAGAGCCGTTGTGCCTGCGGCAGTATACAATCTGTTCTTTAAGGCATTCGGAGTAAATTTTATTTCACTGAGAATGCCGACAATTATTCTGTCAGTGATGACAATGATTCTGCTGTTCTTTTTTGTCCGCAGATATTATGATGTATATACGGCCTGGACCGCTTTCATTCTTTACGGCCTGAATCATGTGGTCATGATGTACAGCAGGCTGGCTTTTTACGAAAACTTTCTGGTCTTTTTTGCCCTGCTGGCTCTTTTCATGTTCGGTGAATTTTTCAGGCGGCTGGATAATGTTCTGAGAGGACCGGAAGCCCTGAGATTTTCCTTTCCTGCGGAGGTGTTAATTACAGGTCTGTGTCTTGCTGCCGGAATCAGTGCTGTTATAGCCGGATACATGTCCAAAGAGTCCATGAACATCATTCTTGTTGCCATGGTTCCTTTTGCTGTTCTTTATTTTTTCTATTCAAAATTCAGCCTTAATTTTTTTGTTGTCCATGTCTTTTATCTTATGATTCTGCTGATTATTCTGTTCTATGCTGCAGCAGGTCATACACAGCTTTTTGATATCTGGTTCAAGAGCATTCACAACATGGAGATTTTCGGTCTTAAGATAGGAAGTCTGATTCCTCTCAAAACGAATGTGGGCAATTTTGATCCTTTCTATCTGAGCCTTGCAAAGAGTCTCTTCCTGGAATTCGTTTATAATCAGCCGCTGACTTTCTTTACAGGAATCTTTTTTGCCATTATGTGCTTTTACAGATTCCTGTATCAGTCGAAATGCAATGTTACGGATATGATCCTTTCGTCATGGCTGCTGTTCTGTTTTCTGTTTTTGTCCATAATGAAATATCATCCTGCCAGATATTATCTTCTGGTTTCTGTTCCTCTGATAATCCTTTCAGCCCGCTTTATCATTTCAAAGGATTACATCAATCTTGTAGCCCTTACCAGAAGACTGAATGTCCGGTCTTTTCTGTTTGTCACATCCATGTTCTGGTTTTACTTTGTCTTTTATGCAGGTGTGGTTTTCTTTATGGTTGCTGCTCCTTTCAGCTACAGAAAAAAGCTTTATGATTTTGTCTACAGCTGTATTCAGACAGGAAGCCTTGAGAATGTTCTTCCGGTTGTCTTTCTTATCATAACTATACAGATTTTTTTCTTTCTGCTGATTGTGCCGAAAATCAGAACTCTTAAAAAGAATCTTGAGTCAAAAAAGCTGTTTACTGCCATTCTCATTCTGTCTGTGGTTTTCAATGTTTTT
>JAZRYV010000289.1:0-2898 GCA_045600925.1 Spirochaetota bacterium | reverse complement strand
TCAACAGAGACAATATCTATGGTGGGTGTCATTACCTCCTGGGCAGTAAGATCTTTAAATGAAAGCATTCCAGAAATATATTCATGGTGCTCTTCATCTATGGCTCCTTCCTGTTCCCCTATCTGAAAAAGCAGATCCAGTTCATCTCTGGAACGGATCGGGCCGGAATCAGTGTCATCAATATGAAACAGCTTCTTAAGCAGTGATGTAAAGGATACAGCAAGATAATTAACAGGTTTCAGAACTGTAATCAGGAACTTAAGAGGTACTGAGAAAAAAATCAGAAGCTTTTCTGGATTTGCTCTGGCTGCAATCTTTGGAGTCATCTCGCACAGGAGAAGGAAAACCAGAGTCTGAACTGCTGTAACAGCAAAAAGACCTTTTTCATTGAGACAGAATGCAGATGTAGCCAGATATGTAATGCAGGCAGTAGCTCCTATGTTTACCAGATTGTTTCCTATAAGTATTGTACTGATTGCATCATCCTGACGTGTTATCAGGCTGATGGCTCTCTCCGCTCCTTTATTTTTCTTTTTTGCCATAGTTTCAAGATAAACCCGTCTGGAGGAAACAAGAGCAGTTTCTGCTGAGGAAAAAAAAGCAGAAAAGATCATGAGCAGGACAATAATTATTTCATAAGCAAGAATCAGTGTAAACGAAAGTGTCATTAGTCTGATGTCCCCCTTCCTGCAATAACTTCCACCGAGGCCACCCTGTTCCGGACAATTC
Organism: Spirochaetota bacterium; assembly: GCA_045600925.1. Classification (GTDB taxonomy): domain Bacteria; phylum Spirochaetota; class UBA4802; order UBA4802; family UBA5550; genus JAZRYV01. The sequence goes on along the minus strand of JAZRYV010000289.1, from coordinate 2,169 downwards.
TTCTTACCTTGAGAGTGTAGTTCCCGGTTTCAACAATCTCACCTCTGCGTGGGAAATGGCCAAGCTTTTCAATTATGTAGCCGCCTACGGAATCCGAATCTTCCCCGGCAATGGATTCATCAAACTTAAAGTTAAAATCAGAAGTCTGCATTTCTCCTGACACAACAGATATTACAGGAGAAATCTTCTTTATTTCCCCACCCAGAAGTGAACCTGAACCAGTCTTGAAACCACGCCCCATCAGCTCTCTGAGAATACGGTTCAGAGTAACTACACCGTCCACTCCTCCGTATTCATCAACCAGCACTGCAAGCTGTGATCCTCTGTCTATGAGATCATTCAGCAGTTCATGAAGTTCTTTTGTGGAAGGATAAAAATCCACAGGCTGAATAAACTTTTTAATCTTTTTTTCTTTCCTGTATCCCAGACAGCATGATATTATATCCTTGGAATCCAGGTATCCGATCACATGGTCATAATCATCTCTGCAGACAGGGGCCCGTACAATATCGTACCTGTTAAAAACCTGCATGGCCTCCTGAACCGTATCATCCTCCCAAAGAAAAACAGCTCTGTTTCTGGGAAACATTATATTTGCAGCTTCCTTTTTTGAAAAGAGAAGAACATTCTGAATAAACACACGTTCATCACGGTTGATGATTCCCTCTTCCTCTCCTATACGGACTGCCTGACCTAATTCATCACTTGTAAGATTTTTATCCGTAATCCTTATATGAAAAATCTTCATAAGCAGATTGGTGAAGATCATTATAAGCTCACGTACAGGAGTAAACAGCCAGTGAAACATGCTCAGCATTCTGTATTCTTTTTTTGCAAGTACTTCACTGATGCTGAAAGAAATGATCTTTGGCGTAATTTCACAGAAAAGAACAATTACAGCTGTTACAATTCCTGTTGAAATCAGAGGACCGTAAACAGGGAAAAGTTCTGTAATCATCTGTGTGGACAGACTTGTTGCAATTATATTTACAAAAAGATTCCCGATCAGTATTGTTGAAAGAATTTTCTGAGGTTCATTCATGAGCTTCCAGATGTTTCTTTCAGCAGAACCTGGTCTGCATTTGGAAAATCGGTGAAGATCAGCCCTGCCAAGAGAAAACAGAGCAGTCTCGGAAGAGGAGAAAAAAGCGGACAGAAAAAGGCAAAGTAAAAATACAGCGGTATAAAGATAAAACTGATCCATAGCTATTCAGGAAAAAGTTCACTCTCCTTTATTTTCAGAATTCTGGCACAGAGTTTCCTTATTTTTTCATTTGGAATCTTCTGTCCCTTTTCAATTTTTGAAAGATACGATGGAGAACATCCTATTTCCCTGGCAAGTTCGTACTGTTTAATGCCTCTGGCCTGCCTTGCTGTCCAGAGTCTCGTTTCCGCAGTAAGTGAATTCTTTTCTCCGTTCCTGTCATCAGATGATTTTTCATCAGGGAAAAGCTCATCTTCTGCTGTTTCAAGGTATTCAGAGCAGGCCCGAATGAATTTTTCCGTAGGTTCTATCAGTGATCTTTCAATTTTACACAGATAGGACGGAGAAACATCAAGAGCTGAAGCAAGATCCACCTGCTTGATTTTCTTTTTTCGTCTTACTGACGATATCCGGTTTCCCGGAACAGACTGGATTATTTTTTTTGTCACAGGGACTGCTCCATATCAAGATCAGATGAATATGTAAAAGTTTTTCTGGTCACATTGCCTTTATAGTCGGAAGCAATGACAACAAGCTCATTATCTCCCTGTCTGTGGACAAGACCATCAATAATATAGTATCCTTTTTCGTCAAAAATTTCCTGAAACATTTTTCCGCAGGACATAAGACCTTTCTCTGAAAAGTCTATGGAGTCAAGTTTTATATCAAGGACTTTTTGTCTGTTAAAATAGGCTGTAAGGGCATATACACCCAGTCTTTCCTTTCCTGTTACAGTATCTGTTATGTCAACAAGTATGGGGTAGTGTCTGGTAAGCCGGATTGCTGAACCGCTGCGGATCTGAATATATCTTTCCGGAGTTTTTATATACATTTCCTTTATTTCCGGAGCCATTTTATCATCATAAGCAGGAAGAACTGTCAGCGGATTGATGGATTTTCTTTCTTTCCTGTCAACAATGGAAAAATGCAGATGTTTTGCGAAAGAGTGGCCAGTATTGCCTACT
>JAZRYV010000288.1:0-6672 GCA_045600925.1 Spirochaetota bacterium | reverse complement strand
AGTATATTAAAACAAAAAATATTCGTTTTTCTTAAAAATATAATATTATTATTGAAAAATAATGGATATATCTTATATTATTAATAAATCTTAAAGGAATATCATGAATATAGAAGAAGCAGGAAAACTCATTAACATCCTGAAACAGGTTTTTTCGAATGTTCGTCTCGTGGATCCGTCCATAACAAAGACATATGACATAAACGAAAACTCAGAGTTTACAGAAACAGCCTATGAATGTTTTTTCAGCGAAAGGAAAGGCAGAAAGTGCAGCAGCTGTATTTCTGCCAAAGCTTTCACCACTAAAAATGAAGCTGTAAAATTTGAGTTTTTAAATAAAAGCATCTTTCTTGGAATTTCAAAATATATTGAAATCAATGACAGACCGTTTCTGCTGGAAATCATAAAAAAAATCGATGATGACACTCTCTTTGATGCAGAAGGTCATAACGATTTTGTGGAAGTAATAAGCAGCTTTAACAGCAAGATGTATACAGATCCGCTTACAGGAGCCTACAACAGAACATATTACACAGAACAGCTTCAGGGCATTGATTTTAAGAACAGATTTTCTTTTATTTATCTGGATATAGATAATTTCAAAAAAACAAACGATACATATACACACAGAGGCGGAGATTTTGTCCTTCAGGAAACTGTTTCTGCTGTAAGAAAACATATCCGTAAAACAGACAGATGCATCCGCATGGGCGGGGATGAATTTCTGATTGTTCTGCTCAGTATTTCAAGGGACTCCATACAAACAGTTGCAGAAAAAAATACAGAAGACTGTCCGCAGTATTTCCATCCCGGAATACCCGGACATCCGGGTGACAGTAAGCATGGGATGTACCTGTGGAGAAGAAAATCTGGATGACCCGGTTCTGGAAGCTGACAAAAGACTCTATACTGCCAAGAAAACCAAAAATTCTATTTTCTTTCCATAAAATACAGCTCCAATGGTGACATATGCATAGAGCCGTTCAGCCGGGAGATACAGCCCGACAGAAGGAGCTGCCGGGCTGTCCACGGAAGAAACAGAGACATGTAATTCCCGATACAAAGACCGGTTATATCTCTGCTACATTTTCAAGTCCGTTTTCAGGAACTCTTTTGTTCACAACTTCGTTTACAGTACTTTCTGCAGAAGCAGAGACTGTCCCTTCTTCCGGGTCTGTTTCTGCTTCTTCAGGTTCATCTGATTCGCTTTCTTCAGGAGCTGTTCTTTCCTTTATGCGGTACATCATCTCGCGACGGCTCATGTCATGCCATTTTTTTGCTGTGGCAGTATGACGTCCTGAGGGATATCTGCTCATGTATGAAGCAAAAATTTCCTCTGCCTCATCAAACAGATTCTGCATAAAAGCACATCTGCCTTTTTTTATCAGGGCATCCTCATCCTTGCCGCCAAGGTCATTGTTAAGAACCTTATTATACCAGACTGTGGCTTTTCCGTATTCTTTCATGGCAAAACAGCATTCCCCTGTCCAGAACTGGGAATTTTCCACCTTTTTGTCGCCGGGGAAAGTCTTTATGAACCGGCTGAAAAAAGACATGGCCTTCCAGTACTGTCCTTTTTTATATGCATCATATCCGCTGCTGTAAAGCTGGTCCGCATAGCTGGATTTTATATCCTTTGTAAAAAGGCTGTTTTCACCGAAATATTTCAGGAAATAATCATACAGATCATAGGCTTTTTCATCCTGTCCCATGCGTTTAAAGCATCTTGCCTTTCCCAGAACAGCCTCCTCACTGGAACCGTTTTCAGAAAGTGCAACATCAAACATATTCAGAGCTTTTTCCGTATTTCCCTGTTTAAGATAAACATGACCAAGTTCCGTGTAGATGCGGCTTCTCATCTGAGGATTGTCGCTTTCACTGACTGCTCCCAGCATCTGATGAACTCCTTCGTCAGTCAGCTGTCTGCCTGTATTAAGACGCCCGATTCTTGCCATAATGTCTGCTTTCATCTCAGAATTTATGGAAGGAAAGCTTTTGATGATGTATGCATATTTAAGCTGGGCAAGCCTGCTGAGTCCTGTCTGTTCGTACCCCTGAGCCATCAAGTAATATGCTTCCGCAGCCGCTGATGTTTCCGGGAAACGGACTGTCACTCTGTTGAAAATATTTATGGATTCATTAACTGCAGATTCTGTTCCTCTTTCAAAGATTCCCTTTCCTTCATTCAGAAGCTGTTCAGCCTCTTTTTCAGGGAGAACAAATTTATTATAATAGGCAAAAGTACATACTCCTGCAAGTACAAGGATTATCCCGATAAAAATACTCTTTTTCATATCAAGCTCCATAGATCAGAAAACGGCCCTGTTAATATTATCGGCACAACGTTCATAATAATATTATGACTTGCCGGCAAAACAGTAAAAAATTTGATGCCTTTCTGTTTTTTTCTTTTCCAAAACATAATACTGATGAACAGTAACCTGCGGGTGAACCATATGTCAGAAATTGAACTTAAAATACACAGCAGAGATCTGAACACTCTTCTTGAAAAAATAAAACAGTACAGTCCCTCTGCAGACACTGAAACTGTCAGAAAAGCCTATGCCCTTGCAGAAATTTCCCATGCAGGGCAGAAACGTCTTTCCGGAGAACCCTATATTACCCATCCTCTGGAAGTTGCCATAATCCTTACGGATCTTCACATGGACACAGATGCCATATGTGCAGCCCTTCTCCACGATGTGGTGGAAGACGGCACCACTTCACTTGAGGACATAAAAAACGCGTTCGGAGAAGATGTGGCAGGAATGGTTGACGGAGTCACAAGAATCTCTGCCATGAAAAACAAATCCATGGCTGTTGCTCAGGCTGAAACTCTGCGTAAAATGCTTATTGCAACTGTCAAAGATCTCCGTGTCATCATCATCAAACTGGCAGACAAACTCCATAACATGCGCACTATAATGTTTCATGAGCCTGAAAACCGCAGAACCATTTCCGCAGAAACCATGGACATCTATTCTCCGATTGCCAGAAGACTTGGAATGTCAAAAGCAGCTTCCGAACTGGAAGACCTGGCTTTTCACGTTCTGTATGCTGATGAGTACGACAGCATCAAGGAAAAGCTGGCCCAGAGAGAAGAGGAACGGGCTGCATATATTGAAAGAGTAAGACAGATCCTTTTTGAAAGGCTGTCACTTCCTGGATATGTTCCGGAAATCACAGGCCGGGCAAAGAACTATTTTTCCATATTCAGAAAGATGAAGCTCCAGGACAAAACATTTGAGGAAATCTTCGATATCCGTGCAGTCCGTGTAATTACACGGGAAGTCAAAGACTGCTACGCAGTACTTGGAGCAGTACATACACTGTGGACACCGGTAGCCGGAAGATTCAAGGACTACATTGCAGTTCCTAAATCCAATATGTACCAGTCCCTTCATACGACAGTCATAGGACCGGAAGGACATCCTCTGGAAGTGCAGATCCGAACACAGGAAATGCATGAAACAGCCCAGGTTGGAATTGCAGCCCACTGGCTCTACAAGGAGAACAGCAGCACAAGGGACGAGAACTATAAAAACATAGCTGTCATTAATGACATAAACAGGCTCTTCAGTGAAACTGACAATTCCCGTCAGTTTCTGAAAAACCTTAAGATGAATCTCTACGAAGATGAAATATTCGTCTTCACTCCGAAAGGGAAAATCGTCAAGCTGCCGAAAGACGCCACACCTGTGGATTTTGCCTTTGCCATTCATTCCGAAGTTGGCATGAAGGCAAACGGATGCAAGGTCAACGGGAAGATGGTTCCTCTTAAAACAAAGCTTCACAGCGGTGATATTGCAGAAATTCTTACCGGCAAGACTGCCCATCCTTCCGAATCATGGCTGAAATTTGCAAAATCCTCCGGCGCAAAATACAAAATACGGGCATGGCTGAGAAAGACAAAGCTGGAGGAAGAAGAGGAAAAGGCCAGAGCTGTTGAAAAAGAAGAAAAAGAGAAAAAGAAGGAGCCTAAACGGGCCGAGGTTGTCATTCCTGCAGAAGAACAGATAAAACTGACAAAACTCAGTGAAAACAAAAAAAACCTTATCTCAGTGGAAGGGGCATCCAATGTTCTCATAAAGCTTTCCCAGTGCTGTCAGCCCATTCCCGGGGATGATGTTGTTGGTTTTATTACCAGGGGACGAGGCATAACAATTCACAAGCGAAGCTGCCCTGCCCTGAAGCCAATGGAGAAGGAAAAGGAAAGATTTGTAAACATCATCTGGGAAAGTTCTCCCAGAGTCCTTTATCCTGTAAAGGTTTCAGTGGAAGCAGTGGACAGACCAAATCTTCTTAAAGATGTGGCTGATGAAATTTCACAGTGCAGATCAGATGTGCTCAAAGCTGAGGCATCCAGCAGGGAAGGTTCTGCTCTTCTGAAGTTTGTTCTGCAGGTCAGCGGTCAGGAGCATCTGACAGAAATAATAAGCCGTCTGAAAAAGCTGAAAAACGTAACAGCAGTCTACAAGGAAAAAGGAAAGGTTATTTTAAAATGAAGTATATTCTTGGATCCGGTTCACCTCGGAGAAAAGATCTTTTCGGAAGGCTGTGTTCTGTTTTCAGAATAATCTCTCCTGACATTGACGAACGCTGCATGGATGGAGAACAGCCTGAAAAGTTTGCAGAACGCATGTCAGCAGAAAAGATGCAGGCTGTTTTCGCAGCAGCTGATGAGTTCAGTACAGGCAGTGAAGATATTATGGCTGTCACTGCCGATACCATCGTCACCATAGACGGAAAGATTATAGGGAAGCCGGCTGACTGCAGGGATGCAGTTTCCATTCTTTCCATGCTCAGCGGCAGAACTCATAAAGTGATTACCGGAATAACCTTCTTTTTCCGGCAGAACGGACAGGAGATTATGATGACTGATCATGACGAAACTGCCGTCACATTCAAATCCCTGTCGGAAAAGGGCATTGCAGAATATCTGGCAGCATCCGAATGGAGGGACAAGGCAGGAGCCTATGCCATTCAGGAAAACAGGGAAATGATCATTGAATCCGCAGAAGGTTCGGAATCCAATGTTACAGGTTTTCCTCTGGAAAAGTTCGCCTCCATGGCACTGGCAGCCGGTGCAGCAGAATATCTTGACCTTAAGAATGTTCCTGGCCGGAATCATTCCTGAGAAGAACCGGACAAATTATTGACAAATATCCGGAAAGACCGCTGACTGTCAGAAGCAAATAAATTAAAGGCTGGTCCTTTCAATGATAAAACCTGAACTGCCGGGACGATTAACAAAGGAATACATAAATTCACTGCCTGTCATACGATATCAGGGCAGCATAACCATAATCACTGATCCGGCTGAACTTGACATGCTTGACACTGTCCCTGCAGGAACTTTAACGGGTTTTGACACTGAAACACGTCCTGCTTTCACCAGAGGAGAAACTCATTCTGTGGCTCTGATCCAGATATCAGTTCCGGATACAGTAATCCTCATTCAGGTAAAAAAAACCGGCATTCCTGAAGCTCTTGTAAAATTTTTTGAAAACGAAAAAATACTTAAAACAGGAGTGGCAATAAAGGAAGACCTTCACAAACTGCAGGAAATAAAGGAGTTTAAACCTGCAGGCTTCATAGATCTGGCGGAAATAGCCTCTTCAATGGGAATAGTTCAGACAGGAGTAAGAGGTCTGGCAGCCAGATATCTTCAGGGAAGAATCTCCAAGACAGCCCAGACATCCAACTGGGAACGAAAATTTCTTACGGACAAACAGCAGAGCTATGCAGCAACAGATGCATGGGTATGCACGCAGATTTATCCTCTGCTGACTGCAGATACAACAGATTATCATCTCCCTGAATAAAAGCCTGAATCAGAGATTTTTCGGAAGAAGAACAGTAAATTTTATCCAGCTCCCCTCTTCGGATTCCACGCTGATGGTTCCTCTGTGTTTTTCCACAATTTTTCTGCACATATAAAGGCCAAGACCGCTTCCCTTTATGCCCTCTGTGCCTTTCTGTTTAAGTCTGCCGAATTTGCTGAAAAGTCTGGTCCGTATATCTTCCTGAGAAATGCCCACACCTTCATTGTAAACGGAAAACTTTACATCTCTGCCCTGATCCTCCAGTGTTATGAGGATATCGGTTTTGTCCTTTCCGTATTTAATGGCATTGCTGATGAGATTTGTCACAACTATCTTCAGCAGATTCGGGTCTGCTGTCAGATGGCATGTTTCCGGCAGGGAAAGAACCAGTTTCATGCCGCGGTAGTTTTCCATTGTTTCAGGAACTTCCGTCACAGGAAGAATTACGTCCTTAACAAGATCTATATCTTTGGCAAAACTTTCAATGTTGTCCAGTTCCATTTTGGAAAGATCAATATAGGAACGGATTATATCTTCCAGATAATGGCAGTTGCGGATAATCTTTTCCACAATCTCCTGCTGTTTCGGCTCCAGATTTCCAAGATATCCGCCGTGAAGTGTTTCTGCTGTACTGTGAACAACAGACACAGGACTCTTGAGTTCGTGGGAAACTATGGCCATTAAATCAAGCATCTGTGAATCGGAAGAATTTTTACGGCTCTCTGCCGCATTTGCCACAACCTCACGGAACTCATCAGGAGTAAAAGGCTTTGGGATATAGTCAAAGGCTCCCATTTTAAGTGCCCTGCGGGCTGTTTCGGCTGTGGCATATCCGGTGAAGATTATT
>JAZRYV010000287.1:0-2602 GCA_045600925.1 Spirochaetota bacterium | reverse complement strand
AGTACAGACTTCTGATTTATCTTAACGGAATTCTTTTCCCGGCCATGGGATGTCTTGTTTTTTATTCGCACCTGGCATACCTTTATCTGCGTATGAGAAGAAATGCAGGTCTCAGTGAAGGCCCTGACAGCAGCTCTACAGATGTTCTGATTCTTGTAATGGCCGTGATATTTACTGTTACGGTAATCCTTAATTTTACAGGTCTGATGATAACCCGTTCCGATGCAAAAAATGGCAGAGAGTAGACCTCTACTGGAAGTTCCTCTTTCCGGGATCCTTTCTGATGACACCTGGCGTATAAGCAGACCGGGGCCTTCTTCACAGCTTGTTTCTTCTGTCAGAAATTCCGGAATTCTCAGACCTCCTGTACTTGCTGTTTCGGGAAAAAAATATATTCCTCTTACCGGGCATAACCGGATTCTTGCAGCATCAGAAGCAGGCCTTGCTTCTGTTCCTGCATATGTTTATGATGAGCCGGATCCGGAATGTATCCTTAAAGAGGCCCTGCTCAAGGCCTGCTGCCGGGAGCTGGGACCTGCCGGCAGAATAAAGGCATTTGTTTTAACAGAAAATTATACTGCCGGCAGGTACAGGGAAGGACTTGGCATTCCTGAATGGGCTGGTCCGGATTTTTTCTCTGGCTTTGAAAAACTGCCGGCAGTCATGAAGAAGTATTTTGACGCAAGGGATATTCCATTTAAGGTCATTCAGCAGTTTATGGAGCTTCCGGGCCGGACTCCTGAACAGATTGCGGCATGGATGGGATTTCCTGTCAGAGCAAATATCTTTCGCAGAATTGTATCTATGGCAGCGGAGGCTGTCCGCAGGGACGGTGCCGTCAGTCTGCCGGAGCCTGATATGAAAAAGCTTCCTGCAGAACAGGAGGAAATTCTGTTCAGAACTGTTTTTGATATCAGGTATCCGGAATACAGTGTTATGAAAAAGCAGGCAGATGAGCTGATTTCTGCTTTAACAGGATCAGGTGTTTCTGTGGAGTTCCCTGAATATTTTGAAGGCGGCCAGCTTGCATTAAAATTTTCTCTGAACAGAAGAGACGGATTTGAAGGCTTCAGAAGAAAATCTGAAGCTGTAGACAGAGAGTCCCTTGAAAAGCTCCTGAAGCTGCTGTAGTCAGTGGATTGTTGGTTTCTTTTCCTTAGGTTCAGGATCAAAGCCGGGAAAAACTGAGGATCTGTCCTGCATCATGGCAAGGATGTTGCTGAATATGAAACTGGATACCATGGTTTCTCCAAGATCCCTGTTTTTTTCGGATAAATCCAGTATCTGAACGGCCACATGCATGCAGTTCTCCATCAGCTCCTGAAGGAAGGCTCCGTTCATCTCTTCCGGTGAATCAAACATTCCGGATCTGTTTTCAATCTCTTCCCTTGAAACTTTGAGAATGGATTTCAGGAGAGTTCTGAAGAACTCTCCCGGATCCGCATCCAGTGATACTGTATCGCCGTTTTTAAGTCTTATCATGTTTATCTGTTTTCGATTTTTTTCTGAAGATCTGCAAATTTGTCTTTGAAAATTGCTCCAAGGCTTGTACCTGTTTTTGCAGCAGCTCCTGAACCGAATTCCATGTACTCGTCCCTTTCCTGTTTAATAAGGGCATCCTTTACACTGAGGATGAGCTTTCTGTTTTCAGGGTCGAATTCAGTTACCAGAACTTTTACTTCCTTTCCTGCCGGAAATTCCTTCTGAATGTCGGTTCCCTTATCTGCCAGTTTTTCCTTAGGGGCAAAACCAGGGAGCCCTGATGAAAGTCTGATGTGAGCTCCGGAAGCTTTTGAATCCTCTACTGTGCCTGTCTGGATGGTGTTCAGCAGGGATTCTGCAGGAGTCTGCCAGGGGTCGTTTTCTCCTGTTACCAGTTCCAGGGAAATCTTCTTTTCCTGTGCATTTATGCCTGCGATTCTTACTGTTACAGTGGATCCTTTTGAAACGGCATCTTCAGGCTTTGTTATGCGTTTAGTGCAGCTCATTCTGGAAACATGAATGAATCCTTCCAGTCCCGGACGAAGTTCAACAAAGGCGCCGGATTTTATGATGTTTGTAACTGTTCCTGCAGCGGTTGAGCCTTCCGGGAATCTGTCTATGAAAGTCCATGGTTCCGGCTGGAGACGTTTTATGCTCAGGGATATGCGGTTCGTTTCCCAGCTGATTTCGGAGACAAGAACCTGAATTTCTGTGCCGGCTTCGTAGTCAGAAGGGGAGGCATTCCGGCCCCAGGACAGTTCGGATCTTGGTACAAGGCCCTGTACTCCTCCCAGATCTACGAAGATGCCGAATTCCTGGACAGATGCAACTGTTCCTGTTACTGTGTCTCCTTTGTGAAGTGTTTCCTTAAGCTGTGCTTCCTTTTCCTGCTTTTCGGCTTCCAGAAGATCTCTTCTGGAAAGAATTATGTTTCTGCCTCTTTCGGCATATTTTGTTATTTTAAAGAGAAAGTCTCTGTTCAGATAGATGCTGTGATCGGATGCAGGTCTCATGTCGATCTGGGAAAGAGGGCAGAAGCATCTGGATTCTGAAATCATAACGGAGAAGCCCCCTTTGACTTCTTCTGACACATGACCTTCCACAGGTATTCCGTTTTCAT